>JAPSFT010000020.1 GCA_035063765.1 Deltaproteobacteria bacterium | reverse complement strand
GCTCGCGCGCCCCGCGGACGGCGACTCCCGGCAACCCGCTCGACGCGCGCAGCGAGCCGAAGGCAAGCGAAGTCCCCAGGCCGCTCCTCCCGAGACCGGGGACCGGCCTCACACGGGGCTGCCAGGAACGCGGCCTCGAGGCCGTCCGCTCGCGGGCGGGAGGAAGGGCCCGCCGGAGCGCCTCGAAGGCGCGCGCGGGTACGGCCCCTCGCGCCTCCGCGGCAAACAAGGCGCGCGTCCGAGTCGAAGCGGAGGCGGGCCCTTCCTCCCGCCCGCGCTCGCGCGCCCCGCGGACGGCGATTCCCTCGACCTCGGCCGACGAGACGTTGCCCCGCGCCGCGCGGAGCCTCTAGAATGCCGCGAACCGAAGGCGACGGTCGGCCCCGCTCCCCCCTGGCCGATCCCGCCGCGCCGAGCCCTCCCCCCGGCTCACGCTGCATCGCCCCAGCGCCGATCAGAGGTAGCCGATCCGAGGAGGCCCATGCGCAGAGGACTCGCCTTCGCCGTCTTCCTCGTCCTGCTGGCCGACGCCGTCGTCGCCGCCGCCGCCTCCCCGGCCTTCGGCCGCCAGCGCCGGCGCGCCCCGGCGGTGAGCGCGGAGCCCGAGCTGCCGCCCGCACCGGTCCTGCCGCCGGCTCCCGAGGTCCGGGTGCGGAGCGTGCCCGGGCCCGACGCGCGGCTCTTCCCGCGCCCGCCCGCGATCGAGGACCGCGTCCGCTTCTGGACCCGCGTCTACAGCGAGGTCGAGACCAACGAGGGCTTCGTCCACGACAACCGCGACCTCGGCGTCGTCTACGACGTGGTTCGCTGGCCGAAGGGGCTTCCCGAGTCGGAGGCCTCGCGCCACTACGAGGGCTCGAAGAAGCGCTACGCGGCGCTGCTGCGGCGGCTCGCGCGCGAGCCCCACACGGGGCTCACGGCCGAGGAGCAGCGGGTGCTCGCGCTGTTCCCGAAGGGGGTCTCGCGAGCGCGGCTCGAGGAGGCCTCGGAGGGCGTGCGCTTCCAGCGCGGCCAGGCCGACAAGTTCCGCGACGGCGTGATCCGCTCGGGGCAGTGGGAGGCCTACATCCGCCAGGTCTTCCGCGAGCGCGGCCTGCCGCTCGAGCTCGCGCTGCTGCCGCACGTCGAGTCCTCGTTCAACCCGCTCGCCTACTCGAAGGTGGGCGCCGCCGGCCTCTGGCAGTTCATGCCCTCGACGGGCCGGCTGTTCAAGCTGCGCGTCGACCGCACCGTCGACGAGCGCTTCGACCCCTGGCGTGCGACCGAGGCCGCCGCCGCGCTGCTCGCGAACAACCACCGCGTGACGGGCACCTGGCCGCTCGCACTGATCGCCTACAACCACGGGCCGGGCGGCTCGATCCGCGCCAAGAAGGAGCTCGGGACCGACGACATCGGCGTGATCCTGGGCCGTTACGACGGCCCGAGCTTCGGCTTCGCCTCGCGCAACTTCTACCCGTCGTTCCTGGCCGCGGTGGAGGTGGACCGCAACCACGTCCGCTACTTCGGCGAGATCCGCAAGATGGCGCCGGCGCGGCACGAGGCGGTGGTGACCGACGGCACCTACTCGGC
The DNA here is from genome assembly GCA_035063765.1 of Deltaproteobacteria bacterium. Classification (NCBI taxonomy): domain Bacteria; kingdom Pseudomonadati; phylum Myxococcota; class Myxococcia; species Deltaproteobacteria bacterium. The sequence continues at coordinate 83,989 of JAPSFT010000020.1, read as the reverse complement.
GCGCGCGCTCTCCCAGAGCTTCGGCATGGATCTCGGCCTCCTGCGCGAGTGGAACCTGGGGCTGCGCGAGCCGGTCTGGCGCGGCCAGCAGCTCGTGCCGAAGGGCGTGACCCTGCGCTTCCCGCCGGTCGCGGGCCGCGCGCCCGCGGCGCAGATCCTGGCCGCGATCCCGCAGGAGCGCCGGCCGAGCCAGATCAGCGGCCGGACCTACATCGTGAAGCGCGGCGACACGCTGTCGTCGATCGCGCGCCGCTACGGCATGTCGACGCGCGCGCTGGCCTCGGCCAACGGCATCCGCAAGCCGAGTGCCATCCACGTCGGGCGGCGGCTGCGGCTCCCGGGCACGGTCGAGCGCGAGATCGTCGCCGACGCGGCCGAGCGCCGGCCACCGCGGGCCCAGCCCGCCGCCGCCCCCGCCCAGCACGAGGTGCGGCGCGGCGAGACCCTGGCGTCGATCGCACGCCGCTACGGGACGTCGGCGCACGCGCTCGCCTCGGCCAACGGCATCCAGGACCCGGACGAGGTGCGCGTCGGCCAGCCGCTCACGATCCCCGGCGCCGCGCGGGTCGCCGGGACGGACGCGCCGCCGGCGGCGACCCGCCCGCGAGCCCGCACCTACACCGTGCGCCATGGCGACACCGTCTCCTCGATCGCACGCCGCTACGGCGTGTCGGTGAAGGACCTGCAGGCCGCGAACAATCTCTCGCGCTCGAGCTACATCCGCGCCGGGCAGAAGCTGCGCGTGCCGGTGGACGGCGGCTGATCAGACCTGGAAGATCGTCTCGTCGGGCAGGCGGATGGCGGTGAGCGCCCCTCCGTACACGGCACCGGTGTCGATGCCGATGCTGTAGGGCTGGTTCCAGCGGATCCCGAAGTCGGCGCGCGGCGTGTGCCCGTAGACGATCGTGACGCCGAGGCGGTGCGGCACGTCCATCGTCGAGCGGTCCCACAGGAGCTCCTCGAGACGCGCACCGCGCAGCGCCTGGTCGAGATGGTCGGAGCGGGCCAGGACGCGGCCGAGCCCGGCGTGCACGAACAGGAAGTCGCCCTCCACGTGGTGCATGCGCAGCGAGCGGAAGAACGCCTCGTGACCGGGTGGCAGTGCGAAGTGCTTCGGGCGGGGGGCCGGGCGATCGAAGTAGTCGTAGGAGAGCAGGGTCTCGGCGCCGCCGTTGGCGATGAAGACGTCGGAGCCGAAGTACTGGGGTCCCTGCCAGCCGAGGAAGTCGAGGAACATCGACTCGTGATTGCCCATCAGGAAGACGGTGGGGCGTTCGTCGGCGAGCCGGATCAGGCGGTCGACGACGCCGCGCGAGTCGGGGCCGCGGTCCACGTAGTCGCCGAGGAAGACCAGGCGGTCGTCCGCGCGCAGCGGAAGGGACCGCAGCAGGTCCTCGAGCTTGTCGAGGCAGCCGTGGACGTCGCCGATCGCGTAGAGCATCGAGGCGCGTGGGCCTAGGCCGCACCGCGCGCGGCGAGCTGGCCGCAGGCGGCGTCGATGTCGGCGCCGCGCGGCCGGCGCAGCGTCACCGTGACACCGCGGCGCGCCAGCTCGCCGGCGAAGCGCGAGCAGGTCTCGGCGGGCGGCGGGCGGTGCGGCGAGCCGGCGTGGGCGTTCATCGGGATCAGGTTGACCTTGGCCGGGATACCCTGGATCCGGCGGACCAGCTCGCGCGCGTCCTCGGGCCCGTCGTTGACACCGGCGATCAGGGTCCACTCGAAGAACACCGGGCGGCGCGGGCCCAGGCCGGGCAGCGCGCGCAAGGCACCGAGCAGGGCGTCGAGCGGGAAGCGGCGGTTGATCGGCACCAGCACGTCGCGCTTCGCGTCGTGCGCGGCGTGCAGCGAAACCGCCAGGTTCACGGGGACCGCCTCGAGCAGCGTCCCGATCCGCGGCACCACGCCGGCGGTCGAGACCGTCACCCTGCGCGGCGCGAGCGCGAAGGCCTTCGGGTGCAGGAGCACGCGCACCGCGTCGAGCACGCGCGGGAGGTTGAGCAGCGGCTCGCCCATCCCCATGAAGACCACGTTGGTGATCCGCTGGCCGGGGGCCAGCGCCTCGCGCATCCGGCACACCTGATCGAGGATCTCGGCCACCGTCAGGTTGCGCGTGAACCCGAGGGTGCCGGTGGCGCAGAACGAGCAGGCGAGCGGGCAGCCGACCTGGGTGGAGATGCACAGCGTCGTGCGCTCCGGCTCCGGGATCGACACCGCCTCGACGAGCGCGCCGTCGTGGGCCCGCAGCCGGCCCTTCACGGTGCCGTCGGCGGAGCGCGCGAGGTCGTCCCAGGCGAGCGCCCGCAGCTGCCACTCGTCGGCGATGCGCGCGCGCAGCTCACCGGGCAGGTCCGACCAGCCGGCGGGGTCCTCGACCCCGCGGCCGTAGAGCCAGCCCGCCACCTGCTCGGCGCGCCAGGGTGCGACGCCGCCCGCTGCGAAGCGCGCGCGCAGCGCCTCGACGGACAGGTCCTTCAGATGGGGACGAGGGTCGGCCATGGCTCGGGGGAGGCTACGAGAGCGGCTCCGGCTCGTCGACGCGCCGGTAGGCCCAGAAGTGGAGCGCGCGCCCCTCCGCGCGCCAGGCGAGCTCGTAGGCGGTCGGGGTCCGCCCCGGCACCTCCGGGAGCCAGCGCGCCGGCGCGAAGGCGTTCGCGAGGCGCGGCTCGGCGCCGAGCACGGCGTCGATGTGCTCGGCGTAGCCGGCGTCATCGGTGGCGACGTGGAGCAGGCCTCCCGGACGCAGCCGCTCGGCCAGGGCGGCGACCAGCGCGGGCTGCACGAGCCGGCGGCGGTGATGGCGCTTCTTGGGCCAGGGGTCGGAGAAGTTGATCCAGACCGCGTCGAGCGAGCCCGCCCCGAAGCCGTCCCGGACCACGTCCTCGCCGGCCCCGTGCACGAGGCGCACGTTCGCGAGCTCGCTGCGCGCGAGCCGCCGCGCCATCTTGAGGACCCGTTTCCAGGATCGCTCGACACCGACGTGCGCCACCGCGGGCGCACCCGCGGCCAGCTCCGCCAGGAACTCGCCGCGGCCGAAGCCGATCTCGAGCACGAGCCGCAGCGGCCGTGGCAGCTCCGGGAAGAGCGCCTCCCAGCCCTTCGCGCGCAGCTCCTCGAGCGCCACGCGCCGATCCGGGCCGGGGATGTCGTAGCGCAGGCGGCGGGACACACCGGCAGTCTAGGCGGCGGGCCGGCCGGCCGGGGGTGGCGTCCTCACGCGAAGAGCCCGCCCGCCCGCACGAGCCCGCGCAGCGCCTCGAGCGGGGCGCGCTTCGGGAACACGTCGAGCACGAAGCGCTCCTCGGCAGCCAGCCCGGCCCGTGCGCGGGCCTCGGCGATCGCCTCGAGCGGCCCGCCGAGCGCGTCGAGCAGGCGCAGCGCGAGCGCGCGCTGCCCGCTCCAGATGCGGCCCTGCGCGAGCGGCTCGAGCTCGTGGCGCGCAAGCCCGCGGCCCTCCTCGACGCGGCGCAGGAAGACGTCGTAGACCGCCTCCATCTCGCGGCGCACGGCGGCGCGCTCGTCGGCCGTGAAGCCCCGGGAGGGCGTCCCGAGCCCCGCGCGCGCGCCGCGCTCGACACCGTCGCTCTTGACGCCCAGCCGCTCGAGCAGTCCACCCGCGTCGAGCTTGCCGCCGACCACGCCGATCGAGCCGGTGAGCGTGCTCGCCTCGGCGAGCACCACGTCGGCCGCGACCGCGGCGAAGTACCCGCCCGAGGCGGCGACGTCCCCCATCGACACGACCACGGGCTTCTCGCCGCCCAGCCGGCGCAGCGCGCGCCACAGGAGGTCCGAGGCGAGCGCGTCGCCGCCCGGGCTCGTGATCCGCAGCACCACGGCGCGGACGGCCGCGTCGTCGCGCAGGCGCTGCAGCAGCGCGACCCAGCTCTCGGCCGAGATCCCCCCCAGGCTCGCGCGCCGGTGGATGGCGCCGCCGGCGGCCAGGTAGGCCACGTGGGGCAGGTCCCGCAGGAGCGGGCGCCAGCCCGGATCGCCCGCACGCAACGCGTCGTAGGCGATCGCGTCCACCAGGCGTGCGCGCGGCGCGCCGTCGCGTGCCGGGGGGCCGGCACTGGCGGGCGCGAGCTCGGCGAGCGCCGCCTCGACCTCGTCGGGATAGCGGCACCCGTCGGCGAGGCCCGCCTCGACGGCGGCGCGCGCGCCGTAGGGGCCGGCGTCGATGCGCGCGCGCACGGCGGCAGGATCGAGCTTGCGCCCGCGCGCGATCGCTTCGACCAGCACGGCGAAGGCGTCGTCGAGGTAGGCCTCGAGCTGGGCGCGGCTCTCGGGCGACATGCCCTGGCGCGTGAGCGCCTCGGCCGCGGTCTTGTGCGTGCCGACGCGCACGACGTCGGCGCGCAGGTCGAGCCGTTCGAGCAGGCCCTTCAGGTACACGCCCTCGCTGCGCAGGCCCACGAGCGCGAGCGAGCCGGTCTCGGGCATCCAGAGCCGGTCGGCCCCGCTCGCGATCAGGTACTCGGGCTGCCCGATCCGCTCGCCGTAGGCGACGACGGGCTTGCCGGCCGCGCGCACGGCGTCGAGGACACGGCGGAGCGCCGCGGCGGCCGCCCAGCCCGCCGGCGCACCGGCGAGCCGCAGGACGACGCCCGCCACCTGCGGATCGCGGGCGGCCGCGTCGCACGCGCGCAGCGCCTCGAGCAGGGTCGGCCCGCGCGCGTGCCGCCAGGGCGCGAGCGCGGCGCGGGTCTCGTCGAGCGGCGGCTCGAGGCGCAGCAGCAGCCAGAACGGCTTGCGCCGGCCGAGCACGCCGCGCGCCACGAGCAGCCGCCCCGCCCGCACGGCGTCGCTGCCGGCCCGCCGGAGGACGCCGGCGGCGCTCACCACCCCGCCTCCCGAGGACGCCGTCCCGCTCCCTCCGGAGGGTGTCTCACGCGTGCTGCCGGCGCCGGCGGCGCGAGAGGTAGTCGACCATCACGTACGAGCCGAGCCGGGCGGGCGAGGTGTAGAGCGCGCGGCCCTTGTTGATGCGGGTCATCTGCTCGACGAATCCGACCAGCTCCGGCGAGGCGTCGAGCATGAAGGTGTTGATCGTGACGCCGCGCCGGGTGATGCGGCGCACCTGCCGGAGCGTCTCGGCCGCGGCGCGTGGCGAGACGCCGCCGAAGCCCATCGGCCACTCGACGCGCAGCTCGCGGCCCCGGAAATAGGCGGTCGGCTGCCCGTCGGTGATCACGAGCACCTGCGCGCTCGGGCTCGGGTGCCGCGCGATCAGCCGCTCGGCGACGATCAGCGCCTCCTGCAGGTTCGTGAAGGGCTCGCCCATGTCCCAGCTCGCCTCGGGCAGCTCGGGAATGCGCAGCTCGCGCGCCCGGGTCGAGAAGCCGACCACGAAGAAGTGGTCGCGCGGGTAGCGGGTGCGGATCAGGTGGTCGAGGGCGAGAGCCACGCGCTTGGCGGCGGGGAAGCGGCCCGCCCACGACATCGACCAGCTCATGTCGAGGGCGAGGACGGTGGTGCAGCGGGTCTGGTCGTCGGTTTCGCGAACCTCCAGGTCCTCCGGCTGCCAGGGGATCCGGAGGGTTGCGGGGGGACCGCAGCCGGCGGCTCCCGGATCCCCTTCGCGCGCGTCCGGAGAGCGGGCGCTGCGCCGGATGGCGTTGAGGAGCGAGCGGACGACGTCGATCTCGAAGGCGTCGCCGAACTGCCAGGGCCGGGTCTCGTCGGGCCGGGGGAGGCCGGCGCCGTCGTGGGGGGTGTCGTGGGCGCCGGGGGAGCCCTTGCGGAGGGCGCCGTAGACGGCGGCGAGCGCCCGGGCGCCGATGCGGCGGATCGCCTTCGGGGTCAGCTCGGCGCCGCGCGCGCCGTCGCGCAGGTAGCCGGCCCGGCGCAGCGCCGGCTCGAGGTCACGCAGGACGATCAGCGAGCGCAGCGCGTCCGGCGAGAGGAGATCGCGGAGCGGCTCGGGGTCCAGCAGCTCGAGCCGGCCCTCGGCGAGGTCGCGCAGCAGGCGCTCGAGCGCCTGCACGCGCTCGCGGATGCGCTGCGCCGTCTCGTAGCCGGCGGGCTCGGCACCGCGGAAGCGCGTTCCCTGCTCGGCCAGGAAGTCCTCGAGCGCGCGCAGCCGATCGAGCTCCTCGAGCAGCGCTGCGAAGGCCCGGCCGGCAGCCTCGTCGGCGAAGACCCAGTCGCGGAAGCGCTCGATGCGCTCCGAGAGCCGCTGCGCGGGCGCGTGGCACCGGTCCAGGAACTCGTTCATGCGGCGCGACTCGTAGCCGCTCGCCTCGCGCTGGGCGCGCTCCTCGCGGCCGAGGATCTCGTCGAGGCGCCGGCGCAGCGCGTCGGTCGCCTGGTCCATCCGGACCTGCGCCTCGAGCGAGCGCAGCTCGCCGCGCAGCTCCTCCATGAGCTCCTCGAGGCCCAGGACCCGCAGGTCGAGGCCCGCCAGCTCGAAGCCCGCCTGGCGCATCCAGTCGAGCGCCTCGGCGAGCGAGAGGCCCTCCATCAGGCCACCGGCGAGCGCGTCGAGCGCCGGCGCGGGGTCGAGAGTGAACGCGGCCTGGCTGCCGTCCCAGCGGCTGTAGCGCCAGACCTTCACCGCGCCGCCCGCAGCGCGTAGCGGGCGCGGCCCTCGCTCTCGCTCTTGTTGAGCCGGTGGGCGAGGTGCAGGCCCTCGAGCACGAACTCGATCGCCGACGCCAGGCGCGCGGGCGAGTCCCCGCCGGCGAGACCGGCGGCCGCCTCGCGCAGGCCCGGGATCTGCTCGATCCCGTCCAGATACTCGGCCGACGGCATGCGCGCCGACACCTCCACCTGCCAGCCCTGCTCGAAGGCCTCGGTCACCGCCGCGATGCCTTCGAGGGACACGACCGCGTCGAACACGGACTTGGTGGCGCGCCGCACGAGCTCGCGCACGAGGTCGGCCTCGGAGCGCTCGGTGCCCGCGACCTCGAGCTCGAGCTTGCCCTGCGTGGAGGCAAGCAGCGCGTCGAGGTCGCTGATGCGCGGCACCGCCTCCGGCTCCCCGAGCTCGAGCGCGCGGCGCAGCGCATTGGCCGCGAGCGTCTCGAAGTTGGCGATCGACATGCGCACCGAGACGCCCGAGGACTGGTTCACGTCCGCGCTCGCGCGCGCCTGCAGGGTCATCTCCGCGACCAGGTCCTCGAGGAAGCCCGGCACGTGCAGCGCGATGCCGGGCGCCTCCGGGAGCCGCGCCTCCTGGCGCACCACGGCCCGCTCGATCTCGCGGGTGGGCGGATAGTGGGTCCGGATCTGGGCCGCGTAGCGGTCCTTGAGCGGGGTGATGATGCGCCCGCGGCTCGTGTAGTCCTCGGGGTTCGCACTGGCCACCACCAGCACGTCGAGCGGGAGCCGCACCCGGTAGCCCTTCACCTGCACGTCGCGCTCCTGCATCACGTTGAACAGACCGACCTGTACCTTCTCCGTCAGGTCGGGCAGCTCGTTGATGCAGAAGATCCCGCGGTTCGCACGCGGCAGGAGGCCGAAGTGGAGGGTCCGCTCGTCGCCGAGCGAGCGGCCCTCGGCCACCCGCACCGGGTCGACGTCGCCGATCAGGTCCGCGATCGAGACGTCCGGCGTGGCGAGCTTCTCGACGTAGCGCGCCTCGCGGTGCACCCAGGCGATCGGCGTGTCGCCGCCCCGCTCGGCCACGAGGCGGCGCGCGTAGGCCGAGACCGGCGCCTCGGGGTCGTCCTGGATCTCGCTCCCGGCGACCACCGGCAGCCACTCGTCGAGCAGCCCGACGAACTGGCGGATCATGCGCGTCTTGGCCTGGCCCCGCTCACCGAGGAAGATCAGGTCGTGGCCGCACAGGATCGCGTTCTCGACGGCGGGGACCACCGTGTCGTCGTAGCCGAGGATGCCCGTGAAGAGCGGGTTCCCGGCGCGCAGGCGCTCGAGCAGGTGCTCGCGCAGCTCCTGGCGCAGGGGGCGGCTGCGCCAGCCCGAGCGGCGCAGGGCGCCCAGCGTGTCGACCCGAGGCGGAGCCTCCGGCATGCGTCCCTCCGCGGCGCGCCCTACAGGAGCTCCGCCGCATCGAGCCCTTCCACCTTGCGCAGCGTCTCGCACACGTGCTTCAGGATCGAGAGCGCCGACGCGTCGGCCGAGTCGTTGTCGACGATCGGGATGTCGTGGCGTTCGGCCAGCTCGAGGAAGTGGTCCTGGATGCGCAGGATCGCGTCCATGTGCTCGAGGTAGCGGTGCGGGGCGCGCCGGCTCTCGCGCGCGCGCTGCTCGAAGCGCGCGCGGAAGGCCGCCACGTCGAGCGTCGCCACCACCAGGAAGATCACGTGCGCGGTCTCGCGGTATTTCGTGAGGTCGAGAAGGCCCGGCACGATCGAGATGCCGTCGAGGATCATGCTGGTGTTCTCGGCCACCGCGCGGTCGAGCATCGCGCGCACGCCCACCGACACGATCGAGGCCTGGGCCAGGAACCCCTCGATGACCGGGTCCTCGCCGGGCGCCGTGCGCACGACCCGGTGGGCATCGTAGGACGAGGCGTGGATCGCCGGCACCAGCTCCGGCGAGAGCACCAGCCGCATGATCTGGCGGATCGAATCGGTCGAGAGCACCGCGTGGATGCCGAGCCGCCGCGAGACCTCGAGGGCGAGCGACGTCTTGCCGGCCCCGGTGGCCCCCCCGAGCAGCAGGATCACCGGCCGGTCGGGCTCCTGGAAGCGGCGCCAGACCAGGTAGCGCTCGGCGGTGCGTGCCCCGAAGCGCCGCTCGAGGGTCTGGAAGGCGAGCCGCCGCAGCTCGCGCCGGTCGATCTCCTCGATCCCGCGCAGCACCAGCGTGCTCTCGATCTCGCGAGCGACGTCGAAGGCGTCGTTCGGCTCGATCGCCGCGGCCAGGAGCGACTGCGAGAGGAAGCCCTTCGAGAACGGCGCCGAGCCGGTCGGGGCGGTGATGCGGATCGCGGGGCCCAGGGCCGGGGGCCGGACGTCCTCGAGCAGGTGGGTTTCCCGCAGCACCTCGTCGACCAGCCGGGCCAGCGCGTCGCGCGCCACCACGCCACGCCCGCGCAGCCGCTCGCGCGTCACGTTGGCGGCCCCGAAGGCGTCCTCGAACGAGATCCCACGTGCCATCAGCGAGTGCACCAGGATCCCGCGCATGAAGGGTCGCGGGCCCGATTCGTGTTCGACGAAGACGCGGTCGCGCGCGCCGGAAGGCGGCCCGTCGGGAGGCCCCGTCCGTCGCGTCACGCCCGGGGACCCGGTGAGCGCGGGGAGGGGCTGTAGGAGCACGGAGCGCGGAGGATCGGAGGGTGCACGCTGCGAGCCTACCAGAGCAGGGTCCCGCCGCGACATTTTGGTTGACTTTCTGGAGGATGGCTGCCTAAGGTGCGAGTTGCGGACGTGTTTGGGGGGTTCGTAGTCCGCCGTCCACTGCCCGCTCGCTCGCCGCCCACCCGCCCCGCGGCGAGGCAGGCGCGCAGCCGGACACCAGCAGCACTCCTCCGGTCCCTCGGACCGCCCGCACGAGATGGCTTCGGCTCCCATCCGGAGGAGGGGTCCGCGTGCGCACGATCGCGATCGTCAACCAGAAGGGCGGCTGCGGGAAGACGACGACGACGGTGAGCCTGGCCGGGTGCCTGGCCGCCGACGGCGCGCGCGTGCTGGTGGCCGACGTCGATCCCCAGGCCCACGCGACGCTGGCCCTCGGCATCGACCCCGAGCGCGTGGACGAGAACCTCTACGAGGTGCTCGCCGAGGAGTCGGGCCCGGCGCGGCTCGCGGAGGTGATCGTGCCGGCCGCGGAGCGCCTGCACGTGGCGCCCGCCGGGATCGTGCTCTCGGCGCTCGAGGCGAAGCTCGCGGGCGAGCGCGCGGAGGCGCGCACCGGACGCCTCGCCCAGGCGCTCGCGAGCGTCGGCGACCGCTACGACTACGCCCTCGTCGACTGCCCGCCCAACGTCGGGCTGCTCACCTTCGGCGCGCTGCGCGCCGCGGGCGAGGCGATCGTGCCGCTCGAGACCAGCCACTTCGCCGTGCACGGCGTGCACAAGCTGCTCGAGACGATCGCCCTGCTCGGCGAGCGCCTGGGCCACGTGCCCGCCGCCCGCGTGCTGCCGACCCTGTACGACGGCCGCACCCGCTTCGCCCGCGACACGCTCGCCGGGATCCGTTCCACCTTCGGCGACCTCTGCTTCGATACCGTGATCCGCAGCTGCGTCCGGCTGCGCGAGGCCGTTCGCGCGGGCGTCCCGATCACGCGCTTCGCGCCTCGGTCGAACGGCGCGCTCGATCACGCAGCGCTCGCGGTCGAGGTGGCCGCGGCGCCGGCATCGCTCGCGACGGCCAGCGCGGCCGACACGCCCGGGGCGCTGCGCGAGGTCGTCGTCGAGTACCGCGACGCGCGCGCCCTCGACGTGCGCCTCGCCGGCGACTTCAACGGCTGGGTGCCCGATCGGGGTGTCGAGACCGAGCTGCGCGAGATCGGCGGTGATCGCGTCTGGCGCAAGATCCTGCACGTGGCGCCCGGTGCCTACGAGTACCGGTACGTCGTCGACGGGGAGTGGCGCGAGGATCCCGCCAACCCGGATCGCGTGCCTTCGCTGCTCGGTCCGCCCCATTCGCGCCTGGTGGTGCCCTGAGCCGCCATGGCCCGCGAGCTCGGAGACGTCGCGCACTACTTCCTGCCCGGGGAGCCGCCGGGGGCCGGTGCGGGCGGCGCGCACTGGATCGCCGTGCCGCTCGTGCCGCGCGACGTGGCGCGCCTCGCGCTGCTCTGGAACCTCGCGGTGGAGCTCGCGCGTCAGGGCGCACCGGCAGCGCTGGTCGCGCCGGCCGGCGAAACCTGCACGCCCTGGCCGGAGCCGGGCCGCGGCCCACTCGGGGTCGAGGTGGTGGAGAGCGGGTCGGGCGAGCTCACCGCCCTCGCCGACGCCGCGCGTGACGCCAGCGCCCGCGCCTGCACGCGCGGCCACGGGACGCCTCTCGTGCTCGTGGCGGTGCCCTCGGCCGCGCTGCGCAAGGGCGCGGATGCCGGGCCGCTGCTCGGGCGCGTGCTGCTGCTCTCGCGGCCCGACGAGCGCGAGCTGGTCGAGACGTGGGCGGCGCTCGACGCGATCGCCGAGCAGTCGCCGGGCGCCCGGATCGGGGTCTGCGTCTTCGGCGTCCGCTCGCTCGCCGACGCGCGGCGCACCTTCGAGGGCCTGGCGCAGCTCGCCGAGCTCGAGCTCGAGCGGACGCTCACGAGCTACGGTGTGCTGATCGACGACGTCCATCTCTCGCGCTCGATCGTGGCGCAGCGTCCGATCGCGCTGGCCCAGCCCGGCTCGCCCGCCGCCCGCGCGCTCACCGACGTCGCCACGATGCTGCTCGCCGACGCCCGCGAGCACGAGGCCGCCAAGGAACCGGAGCCCTGATCCAGGCATGGATTCCCGCGACGCCGAGTCCGCCGCGCTCCGGCGCGAGCTCCGCTCCCGCCTGGGCCTGCTCGGGACGCCCCTCCAGGTGCTCGCCGAGGGCGTGCTCGGCGAGGAGGACGCGCGCATCGACTGGGTGGCGGTGGAGCCGGACGGCCGGCTGTGGGTCGCGCTGCTCGGCGTCGAGGGAGGCGACCAGGGGCTGCTCGCGCTCGGCCTCGCCCAACGCGCCTGGATCCAGGCCCGCATCGCGGACTGGCGGCAGCTCGCGCCGGGCCTGCACGCGCGCGCCGAGCTGCGCCCGCGCCTGCTCCTGATCGCCCCCGACTTCTCGCGGGTCGTGCAGCTCGCCGCGCGCGAGGCGGATCCCGACGGACTCCGGCTCGCCCGCTTCCGCTGGGTGGCGGTCAGCGGCGGCGGGGCCTGCCTCTCGCTCGAGCCGCTCGACCCCCTGCCGGCCCCCACCCCCGGCCCCCCCGCAGCCGCCACCCCACTCGCCTCGGTCTTCCGCTCGACGCTCGAAGAGCGTGATTTCGCTGGGGACGCGGGGATACCGGGGCGGCTGCGCCCCGCCGGATCGTGACGATTTTCGTCGCCCGCTGACAATTCTTGACACCTCCTGCCGGCTCGGCGCCACTCCTACGGCGGGGGTGTGGACGCTGGACGGCGGGGCCTGCCCGGCAGGCTCCGCGCGCAACGGCATCGGATCCCGGCGGCGGGACGCGGCTGGGGACCGGCACCGGGGAAGGGGAAGGCGGAATGGCAGGATCGATCGCGGCTCTCGGAACGGACGCCGGCTGTCCCGTTCCGGACGAGCATCTCGTCGAGCACGTTCGCGCCGGCGACCAGCGTGCATTCGAGACGCTCTACGACCGCTACTTCGCGCGCGTCCACCATTTCGTGGCGCGCCGGTTGCGCAACCGCGCCGACGCCGACGAGACCGTCCAGGAGGTCTTCGTCAACGTCTTCGCGTCCATCGACTCCTACCGCGGCGAGGCGCCGTTCGGAGCCTGGCTCTTCGGCCTGACCCGCCGCACCGTCGCGAGCCGCTTCAAGAAGCGCTCGCCGGCGCTGGTGCCGATCGGCGAGGACGACTGCGATCGCGCGTTCCAGGCCGCCTCGCGCGAGCCCGATCCGCTCGCGCTCTACGAGTGCAGCGAGCGGCTCGCGCGCCTGCAGGACGCCGTGGGCAGGGAGCTCAGCGCCGAGCAGCGCCAGCTCTTCGAGCTGCACCACCTCGAGAACCGCTCGATCCAGGAGATCGCGGGGCTCTTGCAGAAGAGCGAGGACGCCGTGAAGTCGCATCTGTACCGGGCGCGCAGGACGTTGCTGGCGCGGTAGACTCCGGCGCCATGAGCGCTTCCACGGAGAGCGGAGAGCCGGCTGCCCTCGCAGCCGGCTCTCTGCGCTTGCGCGAGCCGCTCGCGACCTGGATCACGCCCCTCCCCGGCCCGTGGAGCCCCCTGGATCGGCGGCCGCAGCAGGCCCCGGCGGACGCAGGTGGCGGCGTGCGGCGCTTCCGCTTCGAGTACTCGAGCCGTGGCGATCGCGTGCCGGGCCTGCTGCTGCTGCCGGCGGAGCCGGCCGGCCCGTACCCGCTGGTGCTGCTCCAGCACGGAGCCGGTGGCTCGAAGGACTCCGCGTACCTCGACGCGGCGCGCCTGCCCTGGGTCCGGCGCGGAATGGCCGTCGCCTCGATCGACTTCCCGCTGCACGGCGAACGGGCGAGCGCAAAGCTCGGCGAGCTCCTGCTGCTCGGCCTCGCGACTCCCGGCACGGAGGACGTGCGCGCCCGCGACCTGCTCGGGGAGTTCGTGCGCCAGTCGATCCACGACCTCGGGCGGGCGCTCGATGCCCTCGCGCCGCATCCCGAGATCGACGCGGAGCGGCTCGCCTACGCGGCATTCAGCCTGGGTGCGATCCTGGGCGCCCTCTACTGCCCGCTGGACGCCCGGCTGCGTGCGGCGGCGCTGGCGCTCGGAGGGGGCGGCTTCGGCCCGCCCGCGTTCGATCCGGCGCGCCACATCGCGCGCTTCGCCGGACGCCCGCTCCTGCTCCTGAACGCGACCCGCGACGAGCGCATCCCGCGCGCCGCCGCCGAGGCGTTCCACGCGGCCGCTGCCGAGCCGAAGCAGCTGCTCTGGTTCGACAGCGGCCACGGCGACCTCCCCGGCCGCGCTCTCAAGGCGATGTGGCAGTTCCTCGGATCGGCCCTGACGCCTTGAGACTCAGCGCTCTCCGTTCGCGCCTGCGCCGGGTGGAGCGAAGGACTCGATGCGCGCGAGGATCGCGTCGCGGTGTCGCCGCATGGCCGCTGCGTCGCCGGCCTCGAGGTTGAGACGCAGCAGGGGCTCGGTGTTCGAGGCCCGCAGGTTGAACCACCAGTCCGGGTAGCGCACCAGCAGGCCGTCGAGCTTCGAGATCTCGGCGCGGCCGGCGTGGTCGGCCTCGAGGGCCGCCAGCAGGGCGGGAACGTCGCGCACGCGGCGATTGATCTCGCCGCTCGCGGCGTAGCGGCGCAGCGGCGCCACCAGCTCCGAGAGCGGCTTGCCCTCCTCGGCGAGCACGTCGAGGAGCGCCACGAAGGCGGCCGTGCCGTCGTCGTGCAGGAGCTCTGGCGAGAAGCGGAAGTAGAAGTGCCCCGAGAGCTCGCCGGCGAAGAGGGCACCGCTCTCGCGCATCTGGGCCTTGATGAAGGCATGACCGACGCGGCACATCTCCGGCGTCCCGCCGGCCTCCGTGATCGCCTCGGCCGTGGCGCGGCTCGAGCGCAGGTCGTGGAGCACGCGGCCGCCCGGGTGGCGGCGCAGCAGCGCGCGCGCGAGCAGGGCGGTCATCAGGTCGGCGCCGATCGGCTCCCCGGCCTCGTCGACGAACATCGCGCGGTCGGCATCCCCGTCGAAAGCGACACCGAAGTTTGACTGTGAGCGCCGGACGGCAGCGATCAGGTCGCGCAGGTTCCCGGGCTCGAGCGGATCCGCCTCGTGGTTCGGGAAGGTGCCGTCGGGCTCGAAATAGAGCCGCTCGACCTCGAGCGGCAGGCGGGCGAGCAGCGGCTCGAGTCCCACCGAGGCCATGCCGTTGCCGCAGTCGATCGCGACGCGCAGCTGCGAGCAGCGCCCGCCCACCGAGAGGACGTGCTCGACGTAGCCCGCGCGGACGTCCGCGCGCCGCAGGCCGCCCCGCGGGACACGCGCCGGCCCTGCGTCGGCTCGCGCGAGCCGCTCGATCTCCCGGAGCCCCGAGTCGCCGCCGACCGGGATCGCATGCGCCCGGCACACCTTGAACCCGTTGTAGCGGGCCGGGTTGTGCGACGCGGTGACCATCACGCCGCCCGCGACCCCGAGCGCGTCGACGGCGTAGTACAGCATCGGAGTCGACACGAGCCCGAGGTCGACCACCCCGACCCCTTCGTCCCGGATCCCGTCGAGCAGTGCCCCTGCGAGCTCGGGGGAGCTCGGACGCGCATCGCGCCCGACCGCCAGCTCCCGCGCGCCCAGCCAGCGCGCGACCGCCCGGCCGATCCGCCGGCCGTCGTCGGCGCCGAGCTCCTCCCCGTAGACGCCGCGGACGTCGTAGGCCTTGAAGATCGACATGGCGGGCGATGGTAGGGGCCGGCCGCTCGCTTGACCCCCCTCGGTGCGGGCGTCACCCTACCCGCCATGTTCGGACTCGGAGCGACGGAGCTCCTGATCATCCTCGGGATCATCGTGCTGCTGTTCGGCGCGCGACGGCTCCCGGAGATCGGGTCGGGGCTCGGCAAGGCGATCAAGAACTTCAAGACCGGCGTCTCGGGCAAGGACGAGATCGACGTCACGCCCAAGAAGGAAGAGCTGGACGAGCGGGGCGGCTCGACCCGGCCGAGCTAGCCGCACCCGGCCGGGCTCCGCTCCGCTCCCGCCTCGGCCGGGGTGCTCGCCGCCTGCTCGATACGCCCTCGCGCCGCTCACGGACCGCTCGCGCCCGCACCGAGCGCGAAGCGCGCCGCGCCGCGTGGCGCGGGAGCGAAGACGGCGGTGAAGGCGAGGTCACCGCCCGCCGCGACGGGTGTGCTTGCCAGCGCCGCCGCGTCCCGGGACGTGACGAGCTGCTCTGGCGCCTCTTCGCGCACGCGCCGGTCGGGCAGCGCCGGCCCTGCGGCGCCCGGGGCGACGGCGAGCGGCACACCCCGGGCGTCGAGGAGCTGCACGGCCAGCGGCGCGCCGAGCGGGCGCACCGAGGAGCCCGGATTCCGCAACCGCCCGGACACGACGAGGACGGGGCCTGCGGCCGCGTTCTCGAGGATGTGCGCCTGCGCCTCGCTCACCTCGAAGCCCGACACCGGGGCCAGCGAGCTCGAGCTCCCCGGCGCCGCAACCGGTCCGAGCGACACCCAGGCGAGAGCGGCGGCCAGCGCGACGGCGGCCGCCCATCCGCCCAGGCTCTGCGCCGAGACGCCGCGCGGAGCGGGCGGGATGCGGCGCGGCATCACCAGCGGAGGAGGAGCGACCGTCATGCGGGCGGCTGCCGGAGGGCGCGGCGTGCGAGCAGCGGGCGCCGGCGCGGTCGGCGTGTCGGCCGGCACGGCCGCGCCGGGTGCGGGCAGAGCCGGAGCCGTCTGCTCGTTCGCGCCGGTCGCGGGGGCGATATCGGCCGGAACCGGCTCCGGGGCGGGCGGCGGCAGTGCCGGCGCGTCGGCCGGCGGCGGCTCCCCGGCGAGCAGATCCCAGGTCTCCGGGTCGCCGAGCGTGGCCAGGGAATCCTCGTTGGGGTCGGGCGCCGCCGCGAGCGAGGGCGGCGCCTGCGCGCCGCCGGGGCCGAACGAGGACGAGCGCGTCGCACCCGGATCGAGGCCGGGCACCTCGTCCTCGAAGTGCCAGTCGCTCGCCTCCTCCTCGGGCGGGCGGGGCGCCATCGCGGGCGGCTTGCGGCGCGCAACCGTGGCATCGGGATTCTCCTCCATGTCCCAGCTCGGCTCGGGACCGCGGAGGCTCTCGGCGGGCGCGCGGGCGGCAGCCGCCGCGACCTCGTGCACGAGCGCCTCCGGGGAGGAGCCGGGCGGCGTCACGAAGAAGGCGTGCTTGCAGCGCGAGCAGCGCACCCGGGCGCCGCGCGCGGGCAGGCGCGACTCGTCCAGCTTGAAGCGCGTCTCGCAGCGTTCGCAGCCGACGATCACGCGCGGCTCTCCCCCGGCTCTCGGGCGACCCTGTGCTAGGCTCGCCAAGCCCGCGTGCCTTCGAGCGTTTTTCCTGCGCTCGAAGCCCGCGGCTCGATCGTCCTCGGCTCGATCGCCCTCGGCTCGATCGCGCTTCGGCGCTGCGGCCGGAGCGCTTGAGCCCCCAAACGCGCCCCGGAGCCCGACGCCGCTTGGCCGATTCGATCCTCGACCGCCGGCTCGTGATCGTCACCGGGAAGGGCGGGACCGGGAAGACCACGGTCGCCGCGACGCTCGGGCTCGCCGCCGCCGCCCAGGGGCGGCGCGTCCTGCTCGCCGAGATGGGCCCCGACGAGCACCTTCCGGGCATCCTGGTACGCCGGCCTGGCCCTCCGGTCGGCTACGAAGGCCGGGAGCTGGCGCCCGGCCTCCACGTGCTCCGCATCGACCCCTACGAGGCGCTCGCCGAGTACCTGGGGCTCCAGATCGGGCTGCGCGGCATCGTGCGGCGCGTGCTGCGCAACCCCGCCTTCCGCCAGCTCATGGAGGCCTCCCCCGGCTGGCGCGAGCTGATCACGCTCGGGAAGGTCTGGCACGTCGAGCAGCTTCGCGACGAGCGCGGTCGCGAGCGCTTCGAGCTGATCGTGGTCGATGCCCCTGCGACCGGTCACGGGCTCACCTTCCTCGACGTCCCGCGCGTGGTCGGCTCGGCCGTACGCGCGGGCCCGCTGCGCCGCCACGCGGGCTGGGTCGAAGCGATGGTCCGGGATCCGGAACGCACGCTCCTCCTGCCGGTTTCGCTGGCCGAGGAGCTGCCGGCTCGCGAGACCGCGGAGCTGGTCACGCGGCTGCGCGAGCAGATCGGCGTTGCGGTCGACCGCGTGGTGGTGAACGCGGTGACGCCCCCGCCCTTCCCGCCCGATGTTCCCGATCTCGACGAGCGGCTGGCGGCCCTGCCCGCCGGTGCCACCCTGCCGGGCGCGCCCGCGCCGGCCGTGCTCGCGGCCTGCGCAGCGCACCTGCGGGCGCGCCACGAGCTGAACCGGCGCTGGACCGTGGAGATCGCGCGCACGACGGGCCTCCCGATCGTCCCGCTCCCGCGCCGGCCACGCGGCGTGCGAGGTCCCGAGGACCTCGAGGCCCTCGCCGGAGCGCTGCTGGCTCCCCCCGACGGCTGCGCCGCGAGCGCCGCCCCGCCCGGACGCGGAAGCCCGCGGGAGCCGGCGACGTGAGCTCCACCCGGCTGGATCCCGCCGCCCTCGTGCGCACCCGACGCATCTTGGTGTGTGTGGGCACGGGCGGCGTCGGCAAGACCACGCTCGCAGCCAGCTTCGCGCTCGAGGGCGCGCGCGCCGGGCGCCGCACGGCGGTGCTCACGATCGACCCGGCCCGGCGCCTGGCCGACGCGCTCGGCGTGGGCGCGCTCGGCAACGAGCCGATCGAGATCCCGCGCGAGCGCCTGGCGGCGCTCGGGGTGCCGCCCGCCGGGCGGCTCTTCGCGCTGATGCTCGACATGAAGCGCACCTTCGACGATCTGGTGACCCGCTTCGCGGACTCGGAGGAGAGCCGCCGGCGCATCCTCGACAACCGGATCTACCAGCACGTCTCCGACGCGCTGGCGGGCAGCGCCGAGTATTCCGCGATGGAGAAGGTCTACGAGCTGTCCGAGCGCGAGGACCTCGACCTGATCGTCGTCGACACGCCGCCCTCGCAGCACGCGCTCGACTTCCTCGACGCGCCGCGCCGGCTCGTCGAGTTCCTCGACAGCCGGCTCGTGCAGATGCTGCTGCACCCGGCCTTCGCCGCCGGCCGCTTCGGGGTGCGGCTGTTCCAGAAGAGCACGGAGCGGGTCCTGCGCGTGATCGAGCGGGTGTCGGGGATCGCGTTCCTAGAGGACGTCTCGGAGTTCCTGCTCGCCTTCGAGGGCATGTCGGCCGGCTTCCGCGAGCGCGCGCACCGCGTGCAGGAGCGCTTGACCGGCCCGCAGGCGGGCTTCGTGCTGGCCGCCTCGCCGGCGGCCGAATCGGCCCGCCACGCGCTCGGGCTGCTCGGGCGGCTCGACGCCGCGGGCGTCCCGCTGGCGGGCGTGGTGGTGAACCGGGTGCACCTGTGGCCGGCCCGCGCCCACCCGGCGGGCCCGGAGCGCGCCGGCCGTCGGGGCGGAGAGGCCGGCGCTCCGGATCCCGAGGTGGATCCGACGCCGATCCGTGTACCCGACGAGGGCCGCGACGACGAGGCCTGCCGCGCCCTTGCCACGCTGCTGGCGCGGAGCGGAGCGGGCTTCGATGCCGAAGCGGCCGCACGGGCCGCGCTGGCCGCCGGGGACGTCTACGCGGCCTGGGCACGCGCCGACGCCGAGACCACCGCCGAGCTGGCCGCGCGCGCCGCGCGCGCGGGCGGTTTCGTCCGCCGGATTCCCGAGCTCAGCGGGGACGTGCACGATCTGGAGGGCCTCGCCCACGTGGCGCGCTGGCTGTTCGCGCCCGGCAGCGCCGGGGGGGCCGAGCGATGAGCCGGCCCGGCGCCCCGGGCCGACCCCGCGACGTCCGGCCCGCGCGCCGCTCCTCGGCGGGGCTCGAGGAGGTGCTGGCGCGGGCGCTCGGCCACGCGCGCGCGGCGGCTGGCGAAGCGGCGCTCGCCGCCCGCGCGCTGCTCGATGCCGCCTCGCTCGGCGCGACCGGCGTGCCGGCCGACGGCCACGCGCCGCTGCGCGGCGCGCTGCGCTGGCTCGAGGGGCTCGCCACGAGCGCGGGCGGCAGCGCGGGCCTGCGCTGGCTCGACGCGCTTGCCGCGGCCCTCGACGCCGAGATCGCGCGCTGGGAGGAGCAGAGCCGCACGGATCCGGAAGCGCGCGGAGTCCTGCGGGCGTTCCTGGGCGTGCGCGAGCTGCTCTGGGAGCTCGGCGTGCGCGGCCCGCAGCCGGCGCCCCCTCCGGAGCCGGCGGAACCCGCGCCGCACACGCGCCCGAAGCCGCGGCGCGGCGCCGCACGCGCACTCGAGCGCGTTCCGATCGAGGACCGGCGGCCACCGGGGACGGCGGGCTGACCGCCCGGAGGCCATTCGTTAGCTTGCGGCACCGTTCCGCCCGAGGTCGCTCCGTGGATCCCCATTCGAACCAGGCCGGCCCGTCCGCTTCCGGTGCCGTGCTGATCAAGCGCTACGCGAATCGCAAGCTCTACAACACGGCAACGAGTCGCTACATCACCTTGAAGGGCATCGCCGAGCTGATCGAGGCGGGCGAGGCCGTCCGCGTGATCGACAACGAGAGCGGCGAGGACATCACCTCGGTCACGCTCTCGCAGATCCTGGTCGACACGGAGCGCTCGAGCCGGCGCGTGCCCGGCACCGTGCTCACGGACCTGATCCAGCGCAGCGGCGACGCGCTCTACAGCGCGCTCAAGCGCGGCGTCGGGCCCGCCTCCGAGGGCTTCGACGAGCTGCAGCGCAACGTGCGCAAGCTGCTGAGCCGGGAAGGGGCGATGCGCAGGGAGTGGATCGCCTTCGCGGCCCCCGACCTCGACCGCATGGTGCAGCGCGCCGTCGAGCGGGTGCTGCACGCCCTCGACCTGCCGACCCGCCAGGACCTCGAGGCCCTCGAGCAGCGCCTCGACCGGCTCTCGGAGCTGCTCGGCGCCCCGCCGCTCCCGCGCGCGCCGCGCCCGCCCGCGCACCCCGTGCGCGACATCGACGACGAAGAAGACGACGACGCATCCCTGGATCGCGGCACCGGCTGAGCGGCGCCCGGCGATTGCGCGGGCCCGGGAGGGGTCGCGCCTCAGCCCCAGACCGATGGCCGCGCCCGCAGGCCCTCGTCGAGCCGCTCCTGCACCGCGGCACGCAGCTGCTCGTTGAGACGCGAGACCAGGAGCTCGTCCTGCTCGGCCTCGGGCACGAGTTCGTCGGTGCGGACCGGCTCGCCGAAGCCGATCCACCACTTGGAGGGGAGCGGCACGAGGCCGAGCGGTCCCAGCCACGGGAAGGTGGGCGTCACGGGCACGAAGGGAAGCCCGATCGCACGGGCCGCCGACTCGACCTTGAACAGCACCGGGTGCGCCTCCTCGGCGCCCACCACCGCGACCGGCACCAGCGGCACGCGGGTGGCGATCGCGGTGCGGACCACGCCGCCGCGGCCGAAGCGCTGCACCCGGTAGCGCTGCCGGAACACCTTGGTGGCACCCTTGGCGCCTTCCGGGAAGGCCACCACCGAGCGCCGCGTGCGCAACAGCCGCTCGGCGTTCTCGCGGCAGGCGCGGACCCCGCCGAGCCGGGTCAGGAAGGGCTGGGCGAAGGGCAGCCCGAGCAGCCAGTCCTCGACCAGGAAGCGCGGCGCCTCGGGCGCGAGCCGCTCGCGCCCGAGCGCGTGACAGATCACGAGGCCGTCCCACGGCAGCAGGCCCGAGTGGTTGGCGACGAAGAGGCACGGCTGGCCGCGCGGCAGGGCGTCGGCACCCGACACTTCGACGCGCCACCAGCGGTCGAGGAGCGCGTCGAGCCAGGGCCGCGCGCGTTCGAGGGCCGCCCGGTCCAGGCCGAACTCGTCGACCTCGGCGGGCAGGCTGCGCATGCCCGTCGAGCCGAGCCGGCGCCGCAGCGAGTCGAAGAGCGCCATCCAGTCGACACCGTGCTCGCCGGAGGGCAGCCGCGCGGAGAGCTCGGCGCGCAGGGCGCCGAGCGCCTCCTGCAGCAGCCCGCCCTCGAGGCGCCGCCGCGCGCGCGCCTCGGCCGCGGCTCCCTCGGGATCGGGCGCCGGAGCGTCCTCGCCGGACTCGGGCAGGTGCGGCTCGCTCACGGGGACGATCCTAGCCTGCGTCAGCGGTACTGCCGCATGCGGCGCGACGCGACGAACGAGATCCAGGCCTCGCGCGTGCTGTAGACCGGCTCGCCGAACGCGTTCCAGGCGCGTTCGCCCTCCGCAAGCCAGAGCCAGCGCAGGTAGTCGTAGAAGGCCGCGGGGGGGTCCCCGGTCTGGGTACGCGACGCCAGGTCCCGGATCCGGTAGAGGAGCGGCGCCGGGGCCGGCAGCGCCGTCTTGCCCGCGAGCCGCAGCAGCATCGAGAGCGGCAGCGCCCCGGGCGCCACCACGTTGTACACGCCTCGGCGCCGCTCGAGAACCGCCTGCTCGAAGGCATCGAGGCAGTCGTCCTCGTGCACGAACTGCAGCAGCGGGTCGTAGCCGAGCACGGTCGTGACGAGCGAGCCTGCGAAATGGCGCACCACGCGGTCCCAATGGCTCGGGCCCATGACCCAGGCGCAGCGCAGGACGGTGACGTCGGCGTCGGGGCGCTTGCGGCCCCACTCGGCGACCAGCTCCTCCATCTCGACCCGGTTGCGGATGCAGTGCGCGTCGGGATGGCCGCGCAGCGGATGGGACTCGGACAGGTACTGCGGGTTGTCCGGGCGCGGCCCGTAGAGCATCGTGCTCGACGCCACGACCAGCCGCGACACCTTGGCCGCCGCGCAGGCGTGGAGCAGGTGCAAGGTGCCGATCGTCTCGAGCTCGTGGTCGGCCTCGAGGTCGGGAGTCGGGTCGCGGCGGAAGGCGGTGTGCACCACCGCCTCGACGCGCTCGCGTGCGAACAGCTCGGCGAGCCTGGCGTTGGCGCTCGGATCGGTCAGGTCGACGCGCTCGAAGGGGACGCGGCGCTCGAGGCGCCAGGGTCGCCGCAGGTCGATGCCGAGCACGCGCAGCCCGTGCCCGCGCGCGCTGAGGCGCTCGGCGAGGCGCTGCCCGACGAAGCTGCGCAGCCCCGTGATCGCCACGCAACCCGGCGCGTGCATCAAGCCACCCTCGCGCTCACGCCCTTGCGACGCCTCCGCGGCCCCGCGCGTCGGCGCCGCCCAGGCCCACGGGATACCATGCGCCCCGATGCCCGTCACGCGCCGCATCGCCGTGTTCGACGACGCGCGCTACCGGGAGCACCGCTCGCCCCCCGGCCATCCGGAGCGGCCGGAGCGGCTCGCCGCCGTGGGGGACGCGCTCGCGGCGAGACGCGAGCGGCTGCTCGCCCGGCCGGTGCGGCCCGCCACGCCCGAGGAGATCCTCGCCGTGCATCCGCGCGCGCACCTCGAGCGCATCGCAGCCGCGGCGCGCCGGGCGCCCGCCCCCCTCGACGCCGACACCTTCGTGTCGCCGGAGAGCTACGAGGTGGCGCTCCTCGCCGCCGGCGGGGCGATCGAGGCCGCACGCGCCGTGGCGCGTGGTGACGCCGATGCCGCGTTCGCAGCCGTGCGCCCGCCGGGCCACCACGCCGAGGCCGAGCGCGCGATGGGCTTCTGCCTCTTCAACAACGTGGCGATCGCCGCCCGCGCCCTGCGGGCGGACGGCGTGGAGCGGATCCTGATCCTCGACTGGGACGTGCATCACGGCAACGGCACGCAGCACCTCTTCGAGGCCGAGCGCGACCTGCTCTACTGCTCGACCCACCAGTTCCCGTTCTACCCGGGAACCGGCGACTTCGGCGAGGCCGGCGTGGGGGCGGGCCTCGGCGCCACCGTCAACGTCCCGCTGCCCGGCGGCTGCGGGAACGCCGAGTACCTGGGCGTCCTGCACCGGGTGCTGGTGCCGGTCACCGCTTCGTTCCGCCCTCAACTTATTCTCGTGTCATGCGGGTTCGACGCGCATCGCGACGACCCGCTCGCGTCGATGGAAGTGACGCAACACGGTTTCAGGGAGATGACGCGGATCGTGCGCGCGCTCGCGGACGATGCCTGCGGCGGGCGCGTCGCGTTCGTGCTCGAGGGCGGCTACGCGGGGAGCGGCCTGCGCGAGGGCGCCGGCGCCGTGCTCGACGCGCTGCTCGCCCACGATCCCGGGGATCCGGAGCCCTGCCCGCGACTCGAGCCGGGCAGCACGCTCGCCCACGTCGTGGACCGCGTGGCCGCCGTCCAGCGCCGCTTCCACCACGGGGTCGGCTCGGCCTGAGCCGGCTCCCGACCCCCGCGGGTCGATATCTCGTAGGCATCCGGATCATGAACCCCAAGATGTTGGGGTTGCCTCCGGATCCTCCTCCCACCAGAAAAATTTTCGCGATTCCAACGGGTTCCGCGCTTTTCTTGCTTGACCGCCCCCGGCCTGGTGGGGTAGAAGTGCGTCTCGGTGGGGACAGGTGGGAGAAAGTGGGAATCACCTCCGACCGAGCCCACTGCGAACCGGAAGAGACTCGATGTTCCAGGGCCGGTTCGTCCACCAGATCGATGCGAAGGGCCGGGTGAGCATCCCGGCGGGGATCCGGATGGAGCTCCAGCGCCGCAGCCAGCTCGCGCCGACCCTGACGATCCGGCCGGATCATCTCGCGCTCTTCGCGCACGAGGACTTCCAGGCGTTCGCGGACCGGCTGATGGCGGTCGACCCGCTCCATCTCCAGGGTCAGGAGCTCGCCCGCTTCTTCATCGCCCACAGCGAGGCGTGCGCGCCGGACTCGCAGGGCCGGATCCTGATCCCGGCCCACATGCGCGAGCACGCCCAGATCGAGAAGGAAGTGGTGATCGCGGGCGTCGGCAACTGGATCGAGATCTGGGACCGGCGCCGCTTCGAAGAAGGTCATCAGCGGACGCTGGCGCGCTTCGGCGAGATCTCCGCGGAGGTCTCGAAGCTTGGGCACTGATTGGATTCGATGCTGGGGGGATCGGAGGCCGGATGGCCTCCGATTGAGAGGGGGTGTCCTCGGAGCTCCTTAGTCGAGGGAGCGGGGAGCAAAGGGGGGTGCGAACCGTTCCCTTCCTGGAGCTCCGAGGCACCCCTTTTCTCCCGGCGGCGGAGGCCGCCGGGAGACAGCAGGAGAACCTGGCCTGCTCGGTCGGGCAGGGTGCAAGGCGCCTGGCCCGCAGAGTCACGAGGCGGGAGAATCCGGTTGGCCGGGTCCGACTATCACCGGCCGGTCCTTCTCGACGAGAGCCTCGCGTCGCTCGCCCTCCGGCCCGGCTCCCGGGTGGTGGACGGCACGGTCGGCGGCGGCGGCCACGCCGAGGCGATTCTCCAGGCGATCGCTCCCAGCGGAAGCTTGATCGGACTCGACGTCGACGAGGAGGCGCTCGAGGCCTGCGCCGCGCGGCTGGCCTGCTTCGGGGATCGCGTGCACCTCGAGCGCGCCTCGTTCCGGGAGCTCGGTCGGGTCCTCGAGGCGCGGGGGGTCACCCGGGTGGATGCGGTGCTGCTCGATCTCGGCGTCTCCTCGCGGCAGCTCGACGCCCCGCAACGCGGTTTCCGTTTCGCCGAGGAGAGCGCGGACGTGACGGCCCTCGACATGCGGATGGATGCGCGCAGTCCGGACACGGCGGCGCGCCTGCTCGCCGAGGCACCTCCCGCGGAGCTCGAGCGCTGGTTCCGCGAGTACGGCGAGCTGCCGGGTGCCCGGCGTCTCGCGGAGGCGATCGTGGAGGCGCGCCGGACCGCCCCCCTGCGCACGGCCCGCGACCTGCTGGCGGTCGTGGCGCGCGCGCGGGTCGGCGGGGGACGCCGACACCATCCCGCGACGCTCGTCTTCCAGGCCCTGCGCATCGCCGTCAACGACGAGCTGGCCGCGCTCGAGGAGGGCCTCGAGGCCGCAATCGAGGCGCTCGCGCCGCGCGGCCGCCTGGTCGTGATCGCCTACCACTCGCTCGAGGACCGGATCGTGAAGGAGCGGCTGCGCGCCGAGGCGCGCGGCTGCGTCTGCCCGCCGCGCCAGCCTGTCTGCACCTGCGGGCGGCGGCCCCGGCTGCGCCTGCTCACGCGGCGCGCCGTGCGACCCTCCGAGCACGAGGTGCACAGCAACCCGCGGGCGCGTTCCGCCCGCCTCCGCGCCGCCGAACGCCTCGCCGACCCCTCGGGCGCCGGCCGGCTGCGCGCCGAATCGGAGGCCGCCTGATGTCGATCCCGCTCCGCCGTCCGTCGCTGCCTCCGCTTCCGCGCCCGGCCGGGGGACCGCGCTCGCCGCGCTTCGGGCGCGGCCGGCGCGGGCAGCCCCCCCAGCCCTGGATCCTGACCGGGCGCGACGTCTCGGCACCTCCGCCCGCGCACCGGCGTCTCGCCTGGCCGCGGCCGGCGGCGCTCGGTGCCCTCGCGGCGGGCGCCGTGTGCGCAGCACTGTTGCTCGTCTCGCTGCGCATGGACTCGATCCGCCTGCGCTACGCGCTGGCCGACGCCGTGCGTGCCGAGCAGGAGCTGCTCGACCAGCAGCGCCGCCTGATCGTGCAGGTGCGCCACCTGCGCGACCCGCGCCGGCTCGAGGCGCTGGCCGGCGAGCTCGGGCTCGCGCCGGCCGCCTGTCTCGTCGACCTCGACCACCCGCGCGCGTGCCCGGAGCCGGCCCCGTGAGGGCGCCCGACCTGGGTCCGCTCCGCCTGCGCCTGCGGATCGTCTACGCACTGCTGCTGCTCGCCTTCGCGAGCCTCACGGTGCGCGCGGCGCAGCTCACGCTGCTCGCCGGCCGCAGCACCGAGCGCGGCCGCAGCCAGCTCCTCAGCGCGCTCGAGCTCGCGCCCGAGCGCGGCCGCATCGTCGACCGCGAGGGGGTGGATCTGGCGCTCACGGTGGGCGTCGCGTCGGTCTACGCGGTGCCTTCGGAGATCACGGATCCCGACGCGACCGCGCAGCAGCTCGGCGCGCTCCTCGATCTCGACGCCGCGCGGTTGCGTGAGCGGCTCGCCCGGCGGCGGCCCTTCGTGTTCGTGAAGCGCTGGGTCGACGAGGAACGGGCGGAGCGGGTGCGAGCGCTCGACCTGGCCGGGATCGGGACCGTGAGCGAGCCGCGCCGGGCCTACCCGCACGGCGCGCTCGCCGCGCGCCTCGTCGGCTTCGCCAACATCGACGGCCAGGGCGTGCGCGGCGTCGAGCAGATGGAGAACGCGTTCCTGGTAGGCCGCCCGCAGCGCGTCGCCGTCGAGCGCGATGCGCGCGGCCGCCTGCTGCTCGGGCCGGGCCTCGACCGGAACGCCACGGCTGGCGGCGACGTGGCGCTCACCCTCGACCTCCACTTCCAGGCCGACGCCGAGGCGGCGCTCGCGGAGGGCGTCGCGAAGGCCCGTGCGAAGGGCGGCTTCGTGGTCTCGCTCGATCCGCGCACGGGCGACGTGCTGGCGCTCGCCGAGAGCCCCGGCTTCGACCCGAACCACTTCCGCACCCTCCCGTTCGGCGACACCCGCTCGCGCGCGTTCAGCGACGCCTTCGAGCCCGGCTCCACCTTCAAGACCTTCGTCATCGCGGCCGCGCTCGACGCGGGCGCGGTGAAGAGCCACGAGGTCTTCGACCTGCGCGGCGGCCTGCGCGTGCCGGGCAAGACGATCCGCGATCTGCACCCGAAGCCGAGCCTCGACGTGGCCGGCATCCTGCGCGTCTCGAGCAACGTCGGAGCCGTGATCATCGGCCAGCGGGTGGGCGCGCGCCGCCACTACGAGACGCTGCGGCGCTTCGGCTTCGGCGCGGGCACGGGCAGCGGCTTCCCGGGGGAGTCGAGCGGGCTGCTGCGCGACGTGTCGCGCTGGCGTCCGGTCGACGCCGCCACCGCGACCTTCGGGCAGGGCATCTCGGTCACGCCGGTGCAGCTCGCGGCAGCGGTCGCGGCGCTGGGCAACGGCGGGGTCTGGATGCCGCCGCGCCTCGTCCGCGCGCGCCGCGCGCCGGGGGGCGCCTGGCAGGCGCTGCCCCTCGGCACGGGACGCCGCGCGGTGTCGCCGGAGGCAGCGGCGGCCGTGATGGACATGCTGGCCGGCGTCGTACACGTGGAAGGCGGCACCGGCCGGCGCGCGCGGCTGCGCGGACTCGCGGTCGCCGGCAAGACCGGCACCGCGCAGAAGCTCGAGCCGAACGGCCGCTACTCGCAGAAGCGCTACATCGGCTGGTTCGTGGGGCTCGCGCCGGCCGACGACCCGCGGGTGGCGATCGCGGTGGCGATCGACGAGCCGACGGGCCTGCACACCGGCGGCATCGTGGCCGCGCCCGTCTTCGCAAAGGTGGCGGCGGCGCACCTGACCCAGCTCGGGATCCCGACCGAGCCCGAGTGGCTGGATCCGACGGCGCCCGCCACGCGGACCGCGGCGGTCCCCGCGCGGGCCGGAGGGGTCGCGAGCCAGGGCGACCGCGTGCTGGTGCCGGACCTGCGCGGGCTCACCGTCGCGGAGGTGGTGGAGCGCACCGCGCGCACCGCCCTGCGGCTCGAGCTGACCGGGCACGGGCGGGCCGTGACACAGGAGCCCGTGCCCGGCACGATCGTCACGGCCGGACGCGAGACGTTGCGGGTGCGCTTCGCGCCGGCGGGAGGTCGAGGCTGACGTCATGAGGCTCGGCGAGCTCCTCGCAGCACTTCCGGCGGGACGCGAGGCGCTGCGCATCGAAGGCGGCGACGCGGCGCTCGGTGTCCCGATCCGGGGGGTCGCGATCGACTCGCGCGCGGTCGTGCCGGGCGACCTCTTCGTCGCGCTGCGCGGGGCGCAGGTGGATGCGCACCGGCACCTCGGCCAGGCGCTCGCGCTCGGCGCGGCCGCGCTGGTGGTCGAGGAGCTGCCGGCCGGGCTCGAGCGCGGCGGCCGGCCGGCGGTGCTCGTGGCCGACACGCGCCGCGCGCTGGCGCCGCTGGCCGCGCGCTTCTACGGCCACCCCTCCGAGGAGCTCGAGCTCGTCGGGATCACCGGCACCAACGGCAAGACCAGCACCACCTACCTGCTCGAGGCGATGCTCGCCGCCGCCGGCCGCCGGCCCGGTGTGATCGGCACCGTCGAGGTGCGCTACGCCGGCGAGCGCCAGCGCACGCTCAACACCACCCCCGAGAGCCTCGAGCTCCAGCGCATCCTGCGGGCGATGCGCACGCGCGGCGTCGACGCCGTGGCGATGGAGGTCTCGTCCCACGCCCTCGCCATGGGCCGCACCGACGAGTGCCGCTTCGCGGTGGCCGGCGTGACGAACGTCACCCAGGACCATCTCGACTTCCACGGCACGATGGAGGCCTACCGCGACGCCAAGCTGCGGCTGTTCGGCGAGCGGCTGCGGCCGGGCGCGGCGGCCGTGGTGAACGCCGACGACCCGAGCGCGCCGCACTTCGAGGCGGCTGCCCGCCAGGCCGGCGCCCGCCTGCTGCGCGTGTCGCGCAAGCCCGGGCCGGGTGTCGACGTCGCGCTCGAGGACGCCCGCGTCGCGCTCGAGGGAAGCCACGCGCGGCTGCGGCTGCCCGGGGGACCGCTCGCGCTCACGCTGCCGCTGCTCGGCGACTTCAATCTCGAGAACCTGCTCGTGGCGGCGGGCTGCGCCGTGGCGCTCGGGCTCGGCCCCGAGGCGATCGCGCGGGGCGCTGCGGAGTGCGCGCAGGTGCCCGGCCGGATCGAGCGCGTCGACCCGAACCGCCCCGGCGTGCCCACCGTGCTCGTCGACTACGCGCACACCCCCGACGCCGTCGACAAGCTCCTGCGCACGGTGCGGCCGCTCGCGCAGGGGCGCCTCGTCACCGTCTTCGGCTGCGGCGGAGAGCGGGACCGCAGCAAGCGGGTCCCGATGGCGGAGGCGGTGGCGCGCTGGAGCGACCGCGTCATCGTCACGAGCGACAACCCGCGGCGCGAGGACCCCGAGCGCATCCTCGACGACGTGGTGGCCGGCCTCACGGGGCTGCGTGCCGTCGCGGCCGGCGCCCTCGACGGCGCCGAGCGCGGCTACGCCCGGATCGCCGACCGCCACGAGGCGATCGCGCTCGCGGTGGCGCTCGCCCGCCCGGAGGACACGGTGGTGATCGCCGGCAAGGGCCACGAGGACTACCAGATCGTCGGCCGCGAGCGGCTGCCCTTCGACGACCGCAGCGAGGCGCGCCGCGCGCTCGCCCACCGGCCCGCGGCCGGGACGGAGGCGGGCGCGTGAGCGGGATCGCGGTCGCCGACGCGCTGCGCTGGACGGGCGGTACCCTGCTCGGCGGCCCGGCCGACGGCCATTTCGGCAGCGTCTCGATCGACTCGCGCCGGGTCGGGCCGGGGGCGCTCTTCGTGGCGATCCGGGGCCCGCGCCACGACGCCCACCGCTTCCTCGCCGACACGGTGCGCGCCGGCGCGGTGGCGCTGCTCGTCGAGCCGGGGGCCTTCGCCGCGGCCGGCGGCGCGCGCGCCCTGCCCGCCCCGGCAGCGCCGCCCGTAGCGGTGATCGGCGTGCCCGACACGACCGCGGCCCTCGCGGCCCTCGCGGCCGGACACCGGCGCCGCTTCGCGGGGCCGGTGATCGCGATCACCGGCAGCAACGGCAAGACGACGACCAAGGAGATGACGGCGGCGATCCTGGCCGTGCGGGCGCCCTGCCTGAAGACGGAGGGCAACCTGAACAACCAGTTCGGCCTGCCGCTCACGCTGCTCCGGCTCGCGCCCGAGCACCACGCCGCGGTGGTCGAGATCGGCATGAACCACCCGGGCGAGATCGCGCCGCTGGCGGCCGTCGCGGCCCCGACCGTGGGGGTCGTCACCAACGTGGGGACGGCGCACATCGAACACCTGGGCAGCCAGGAGGGGATCGCCTGCGAGAAGGGCGCGCTCTTCGCGGCGCTCGGCCCGGACGCCGTCGCCGTCGCCAACGCCGACGACCCGCGCGTGCTGGCGCAGCTCGCCCGCACCCGCGCGCGCCCGCTGCGCTTCGGGCGCTCGCGGGACGCCGACGTACGAGCCGAGCACGAGCGTGCGCTCGAAGACGGCGGCGTGGGCTTCGAGCTGGTGACGCCGGGCGGGCGCCTCGCGGTACGCGTGCACGGGGTCGGCACCGTGCAGGCGATCAACGCCCTCGCCGCCGCCGCGGGCGCACTGGCCGCGGGCGCCGCGCTCGAGGAGGTGGCGACCGGGCTCGCGGCCTGGCGCCCCCCGGCCGGCCGCCTGCAGCGGCTCGCCCTGGCCGACGGCGTCACGGTGCTCGACGACAGCTACAACGCGAACCCGCAGTCGATGGAGGTGGCCCTGCGCAGCCTCGCGGCACTCGCGGGCACGGGCCGGCGCCTCGCGGTGCTCGGTGACATGGGCGAGCTCGGGGACGCCGCGCCGGCCGCCCACCGCGGCGCCGGCCGGCTCGCGGCGGAGCTGCGGCTCGACGGGCTCTTCGCGCTGGGTGAGCACGCGGGCGAGGTCGCGGCGGGGGCGATCGAGGCGGGCCTCGCGCCGGCGCGCGTCTTCGCCGGCAAGGACCCGGCCGAGCTGGCGGCGCGCCTGCGCGAGGCCCTGCACGCGGGCGACCGCGTGCTGGTCAAGGGCTCGCGCTCGATGCGGATGGAGCGCATCGTGCAGGCCCTGGCCGACCCGACGGCGGGCGGCGCCGCGGAGACGCACTGATGCTCTACCACCTGCTCTTCCCGCTGGCCGCGGAGTTCTCGGCGCTCAACGTGGTGCGCTACGTCACCTTCCGCACCGCCGCTGCCACGCTGACCGCGCTCTTCCTCTCCTTCCTGGTCGGGCCGCCCCTGATCCGCCGGCTCGCCGCCCTGCGCGCCGGCCAGCCGATCCGCGAGATCGGCCCCGCGCACCAGGACAAGGCCGGCACACCGACGATGGGCGGCCTCTTGATCCTGCTCTCGCTGCTCACGAGCGTGCTGCTCTGGTCGAACCTCGCGAACCGCCTGGTCTGGATCGTGATCGGCGTCACCGTGGGCTACGGGATGCTCGGCTTCCTCGACGACTACCGGAAGGTGACCCGCAAGCGCAACGAGGCGGGCCTCTCGGGGCGCGCGAAGCTGGGCTTCCAGGTCGCGATCGCGCTGGCCGTGGCGATCGCGATCTACACGGATCCGAGCTTCGACAAGGAGCTCGCGGTCCCCTTCTTCAAGGACTTCACGCCGCACCTCGGCTGGCTCTACGTCCCGCTCGCCGTCCTCATCATCGTGGGCACGAGCAACGGCGTGAACCTGACCGACGGGCTCGACGGGCTCGCGATCGGACCCGTGATGATCGCGTCGGGGACCTTCCTGCTGCTCTCCTACGCCGCCGGCCACGCCGGGATCGCCGAGTACCTCGCGATCAAGTTCGTGCCGGGCGCCGACCAGCTCCCGATCTTCTGCGGCGCGCTGGTCGGCGGCGGGCTCGGCTTCCTGTGGTTCAACAGCTACCCGGCCCAGCTCTTCATGGGCGACGTCGGCTCGCTGGCGCTGGGAGGCGCGCTCGGCACGATCGCCGTCCTGATCCGCCAGGAGATCCTGCTGGCCGTGATCGGCGGCGTCTTCGTGGTCGAGGCGCTCTCGGTGATGATCCAGGTCGCCTGGTTCAAGGCGACCGGCCGGCGCGTGTTCCTGATGGCACCGATCCACCACCACTTCGAGAAGGCCGGCTGGGCCGAGCAGAAGATCGTGGTCCGCTTCTGGATCCTCTCGATCATCCTCGCCCTGGTCGCCCTCTCCTCGCTGAAGCTGCGCTGACGTGGACGAGCTCAGCGGAGCGCGGGTGCTGGTGCTGGGCCTGGGCCGCTCGGGGCGCAGCGCCGCGCGCTGGCTCGCGGCGCGCGGCGCGCGCGTCGTGGCGGCCGAGGAGAACGAGGCCGTCGCCCGGGAGGCCGCCGAGGCGCTGCGCGGCACGCCGGTCGAGCTGCGCGGCGGCGCACCCTTCCCCGATCCCGGCGGCTTCGACCTGGTGGTCCCGAGCCCCGGCGTGCCGCGCGCGCGCTGGGCCGGGCGCGCGCGCCGTGCGCTCGGCGACGTCGAGCTGGCCTGGCGCGCGCTCCCGGTGCCGGTGGTCGCGATCACCGGCACCAACGGCAAGACCACGACGACCGAGCTGACCGCGCGCCTGCTCTGCGCCGCCGGCCTGCGCGCCGAGGCCGCGGGCAACATCGGGCGCCCGGCGCTCGAGCTGGTGGGGCGGCCGCTCGACGCCGCGGTGCTCGAGGTGTCGTCCTTCCAGATGGAGGCGGTCGAGGCCTTCCGGCCGCGCGTCGCGGTCGTCCTCAACCTCGAGCCCGACCACCTCGACCGCCACGGCTCCTTCGCGGCCTACGCCGAGGCCAAGGCGCAGCTCTTCGTGCGCCAGGGTGCGGGCGACACCGCGATCGGCAACGGCGACGACCCCCACGCCGCGGCGCTCGTCGCACGCAGCGGCGGGCGGCGCTGGCTCTTCCGCACCGGTGGCCCGGTCCCGGCCGGCGCCTGGTGGGACGCGGGCCAGGCGGTCTTCCGCGATCCCGCCGGCCCGGCGCTCCGCGCCCTGGGCCACGAGGGCGGCGAGACCCTGCGCGTGGGCCTCGACGCGCTCGCCGCGGCCGGCGCCGCGGCGCCGCCCGTCGACGACGTGCTGGCGGCGCTGCTCGCGGTCCGCGCGCTCGGCGCCGACGTCGCGAAGGCCGCGGAGGGCCTGCTCGGCTTCAGGCCGCCGCCGCACCGGCGCGAGCTCGTGGCGGAGCACGCCGGCGTCGCCTGGGTGAACGACTCGAAGGCCACCAACCCCGCGGCCGCGGCGCTCGCGCTCGCGGCGCTGCCGGGCCCCGCGGTCTGGATCGCCGGCGGGCGCGGCAAGGGCCTCGACCTGCGCCCGCTCGCCGACGTCGCGGTCCCGCGCGTGCGCGCGTGCGTGTTCCTCGGCGAGGAGGCGCCGGCGCTCGAGGCGGCGATCGCCGGCCGCGCGCCCGTGCAGCGCGCGGCCGACCTCACGGCTGCGGTGGCCGCGGCCGGTGCGCTGGCCCGGCCCGGAGACACCGTCCTGCTGTCGCCGGCCTGCGCGAGCTTCGACCAGTTCCGCAACTACGAGGAGCGGGGCGCGCGCTTCCGCGAGGCGGTCCACGACTGGATCGCGGCCCGGCCGGGTCCCCAGGAGGAGGGCAGGCGATGAGCATGGCGGGGCTCCCGGCGGGCAGCGCCGCGGCGGCGGGCGGGGGCCGGCTGGCGCCGCCCCACGGCGGCGTGGTGGCCGCGACCGCGGTGCTGGCCGGCATCGGCCTCGTGATGGTCTGGAGCGCCACGGCGCCGCTCGCGATCGAGTCCCGCGTGCCGCCGCACTTCGCCCGCCACCTCGCGGGCCTCGCCCTCGGCGTGGGGCTCGCGTTCGGCTGCATGACGCTGCCGCTCGCGGCCTGGCGGCGGCTCGCGCTCCCGCTCTGGGCGCTGTCCGTGGCCCTGCTCGGCCTCACGCTCGTGGCCGGCACGACCGTGAACGGCGCCCAGCGCTGGCTCTCGCTCCCCGGCCTCGGGCCGGTCCTCCAGCCGGTCGAGATCGCCAAGTGGGCGACCCTGCTGGCAACGGCCGCGGCGCTCGCGCGCGAGCCGGGCGCGAGCCGCCACGGCCGCCTGCGGCTGCCGGTCCGCGGCCTCGCCCTCGGGCTCGTCGCGCTGCCCGCGGCGCTGGTCTTCGTCCAGCCCGACACCAAGGGCGCCGCGCTGCTGCTGATCCTGGTCGGGCTCCAGCTCTTCGTCGCCGGCACCCCGTTGCTCTTCTTCGCGGTGCCGGCGGCGGGGCTCGCGGCCGTCTTCGCGGTCGCGCTCGCGATCTACCCGCACGTGCAGAACCGCATCGTGGCCTTCCTCGATCCCTGGGCGAACGCCCAGGCGCAGGGCTTCCAGCTCGTGCAGTCCTTCGTCGCCTTCGGGCGCGGCGGGCTCGCGGGCGTGGGCCTCGGCGACGGCCGCCAGAAGCTCTTCTACCTGCCCGAGGCACACACCGACTTCGTGCTCTCGGTGGTGGCCGAGGAGCTCGGGCTGGTCGGGGTGGCGCTGGTGCTGGGCTGCTTCGCCGCGCTGCTGGCGGCCGGCGTGCGCGTGGCCGCGCGCGCGCGCACCCGCTTCGCCTTCCTGGTCGCCTTCAGCATGACGGCGCTGGTGGCGGTTCCCGGAGCGATCAACGCCGCGGTCGTGATGGGCATGGTGCCGCCCACGGGCCTCACCCTGCCCTTCGTGTCCTACGGCCGTTCGTCGCTCCTCGTCTCGTTCGCGGCCGTCGGGATCCTGCTCGGCATCAGCCGGCGCGAAGGCGCGCGCCGCGAGGAGGCGCCGGTACGCGCCGCGCGCAAGGGAGTACGGCGAGGGTGAACGGGACGGGCGCGGAGCGCGTGCGCTGGGTGCTCGCCGGGGGTGGGACGGGCGGCCACGTGACGCTCGCGCTCGCGCTCGGCGAGGAGATCGCGCGCTGCGGCGACCCGGTGCTGTTCGTGGGCTCCGAGCGCGGGCTCGAGGCGAAGCTGGTGGCGCCGGCCGGCTTCGAGCTCGTGACGCTCGCGGCGCAGCCCCTGGCCGGCCGCGGACCCGCCGCGAAGCTCGGCGCGCTCCTCGCGTTCGCGCGCGCCACGCGCGCCGCCATCGCGCTCCTGCGCCGGCGCCGGATCGACGTCGTCCTCTCCGTGGGTGGCTACGCGGCCGCACCGGCCGCCGCCGCCGCGATCGCGCTGCGCCGGCCGCTCGCGATCGTCGAGCCCAACGCGGTCCCGGGCCGTACGAACCTCTGGATGGCGCGCCTCGCCCAGCGCGTCTTCACCGCCTTCGCGGCTGCCGAGCCGGCCTTCGCCGGCCGCGCACCGGTCGAGACCACGGGCGCGCCGCTGCGCCGCGCCCTGCTCGAGGCCTTCGCCGCCGCCGCGCCGCGGCGCACCCCGGCGCCGCCCTTCCGGCTCCTGGTCGTCGGCGGCAGCCAGGGCGCACGCCAGCTCAACGACGCGATGCTCGCCGCGCTGCCCGGCTTCGACCCGGCGCGGCTCGAGGTCTACCACCAGACGGGCCCCGCGGACCGCGCGCGCGTCGCCGAGGCCTACGCGCGCGCCGGCCTGCAGGCCGAGGTGGTCGACTTCGACGCCGCGCTCGCGAGCCGTTATCAGTGGGCCGATGTCGCCCTCTGCCGCGCCGGAGCGCTGACGGTGGCCGAGCTCGCGATGGCGGGCCTGCCGGCCCTGCTGGTGCCGTACCCGCACGCCGCCGACGACCACCAGCGCGCCAACGCGCGCGCGCTCGAGGAGGCGGGAGCCGGCCGGCTGCTCGACCCGGCACGCTTCGACGCCAAGCTGCTCGTGGAGGCGCTCGACGCGCTCTTCGAGCGCCCCGCGGCGCTGCTCGAGATGGGCCGCCGCGCGCGCGCGCTGGCGCGGCCCGACGCGGCCCGGCGCATCGTCGAGGCCGCGCGCGCCCTGCCCGGCGCCGGGCGGGAGGCCTGATGTACCGGCGCATCCAGCGCGTGCACTTCGTCGGCATCGGCGGCATCGGCATGTGCGGCATCGCGGAGCTCCTGCACCACCAGGGAATCCGCGTGTCGGGCTCCGACCTGCGCGAGGGCCCGAGCGTGGCGCGCCTGCGCAGCCTCGGCGTGCCGGTGGCGATCGGGCACGCGCAGGGGCACGTGGGCGAAGCGGACGTGGTCGTCTTCTCGTCGGCGGTGCGACCCGGCAACCCCGAGCTCGTCGAGGCCGAGCGGCGCAAGATCCCGGTGATCCCGCGCGCCGAGATGCTGGCCGAGCTGATGCGGCTCAAGGACGGCATCGCGGTGGGCGGCAGCCACGGCAAGACCACCACCACCTCGCTGGTCGCCCACGTGCTCGACGCCGCCGGCCTCGACCCCACCGCCGTGATCGGCGGGCGCGTGCTCCACCCGGGCGGGCGCTCGACCGCGCGCCTCGGCGCGGGCCCGCTGCTGATCGCCGAGGCCGACGAGAGCGACGGCTCGTTCCTGCGGCTGGCGCCGGTGATCGCGGTCGTCACCAACATCGATCCCGAGCACCTCGACCACTACGGGTCGGTCGAGGCGCTCCACGAAGCCTTCGTGGCCTTCGCGAACCGGGTTCCGTTCTGGGGCCTCGCCGTGGTCTGCCTCGACCATCCGGGCGTGCAGGCGATCCTGCCGCGCCTCACGCGCCGCACCGTCACCTACGGCTTCTCGCCGCAGGCGGACCTGATGGCCGACGAGGCGCGGCTGGACGACGGGGGCATGCGCTTCCTCGTGCGCCGGCGCGGGGAGCTCCTGGGGGAGCTGCACGTCGCGCTGGCCGGCGAGCACAACGTGCGCAACGCGCTCGCGGCGCTCGCGGTGGCGCTCGAGCTCGAGGTGCCCTTCGCGGAGGTCGCCTCTGCGATGGCGCGCTTCCCCGGTATCGAGCGGCGCTTCGAGACCAAGGGCGAGGCGGCCGGCGTGCGGGTCGTCGACGACTACGGCCACCACCCGGCCGAGATCCGCGCCACGCTCGCGGCGGCTCGCCAGCTCCATCCCGGTCGGGTCGTGGTGGTCTTCCAGCCGCACCGCTACTCGCGCACCCAGCTCCTCTTCGACGACTTCGCCACCGCCTTCCACCAGGCCGACGTGCTCTGGGTGACCGAGATCTACGCCGCGGGCGAGGACAAGCTCCCGGGCGTCGACGGCCGCGCGCTCGCCGACGCGATCCGCGCCCACGGCCAGCGCGAGGTGCGTTTCGCGCCGGACCTCGACGCGGTGCCCGCCGAGCTGGCGGCGGTGCTGGCGCCCGGCGACCTCGTCATCACGCTCGGCGCCGGCAACGTGTCGGCGCTCGGGCCGCGCCTGCTCGCGGCGCTCGGGGAGCGGCCGCCGCGGGTGGAGCGGCGCTCGTGATCCCGGCGGCGGCACGGCGCGCGCTCGAGGGGCTGCTCGGCCCGCGGGTCGCCTTCGACGCGCCGCTCGCCCGCCACGTCCCGCTCGGGGTCGGCGGGCCGGCCGACGCGCTCGCCGCCCCCGCGAGCACGGACGAGCTGGCGGCGCTGGTGGCGCTCGCCGCGGAGCACGGCCTCCCGCTGCACGTGCTCGGCGGCGGCTTCAACACCGTCGTCCTCGACGGCGGGCTCGACGGCGTCGCGGTGCGCAGCCACCGGCTGCGCGCGCTCGCGCTCGAGCCCGACGGCACGACGCTGCGCGCCGAGGCCGGCGTCTCGCACTCCCAGGTCGTGCGGCTGTGCGCGGAGCGCGGGCTCGCAGGGCTCGAGTTCGGCGCCGGCGTGCCGGGCACGGTCGGGGGCTGGATCGCGATGAACGCGGGCGTTCCCGGCGCCGAGGTGGGCGCCGTGGTGCGCGACGTCGAGACCGCGGGCCCCGGGAAGGTCCGGCGCACGCGGGCGCACGCCGAGATGGGCTTCGCCTACCGCGGCGCGCGCGGGCTCGCGCCCGGCGAGGTGGTGCTGGCGGCGCGCTTCGCGCTGCGCCCGAGCACCCCCGCTGCCGTGCGCGCGGCGATCGACCGCCATCTCGCACACCGGCGCGCCACCCAGCCGATCGACCAGCCCTCCTTCGGCTCCGTGTTCGTGAACCCGCCCGGCGAGCGCGCCGGGCGGCTCGTCGAGCTGGCGGGCCTCAAGGGCCTGCGGATCGGCGGCGCCCAGATCTCGTCGGTGCACGCGAACTTCATCGTGAACCTCGGCGGCGCGACGGCAGCCGACGTGCTGGCGCTGATGGCGCGCGCGCAGGAGGCCGTGCGCGAGCGCACCGGCATCGGGCTCGAGCCGGAGGTGCGGATCGTGGGAAGGGCGTCGTGAGCGCGCCCTGGCGATCGCGGCGAAGGGGCAACGACCTCCGGCCCACCTGGGAGGAGCGGCACGCCGCGCTGGAGAGCGTCCGCGACCGGCTGCGGAAGCAGGGCGCCGAGGAACGCCGCCAGGCGCTCGTGCGGCGCCTCGCCCCGCTCGCGGCGCTGCTCGCCTTCGCGCTCGGCGCGCTGGTCGCGCCCCCCCTGCTGCGCGCGGGCGCCGCGGCGCGGCCGGAGCTGTTCGCCGTGCGCCGGCTCGCGATCACCGGCGCGGCACAGCTCGACGCCGCCGAGGTGGCGCGCGCCGCCGGGCTCGCGGCGGCGGAGTCGCTGGCGCCCGAGGAGCTCGTGGCGCGACTCGCGCGCCACCCGTGGATCGCCGGAGCGCGCGCCGCGCGCGTGTCGCCCGATACCCTGGTGGTGCGCGTGGTCGAGCGCGTGCCGGCCGCGATCTGGGTGGGCAGCGAAGGCGCCTGGCTGGTCGACGCCGCGGGGACCCCTTTTGCACCGACCGGCCCCGGCGCCGGGCCCACGGGGCCGCCGGACCCGGACCTGCCGCGCCTGCGCCTCGCGGCGCTCGCCGCCGGACCCTGCGCGGCGGGGGCGGAGACCCCGTGCACACCCGACGCGCGGCTCGCCGCCGGCGTCGGCCTCGCGCGCGCGGTCGAGCGCGCCGGCTTCGTCCAGCCCGAGATCGAGCTCGACGGGCCCGACCCCCGCGCGCTGC
Source organism: Deltaproteobacteria bacterium (assembly GCA_035063765.1). Taxonomy (NCBI): domain Bacteria; kingdom Pseudomonadati; phylum Myxococcota; class Myxococcia; species Deltaproteobacteria bacterium. The sequence goes on along the minus strand of JAPSFT010000020.1, from coordinate 45,441 downwards.
CCGTGCTCCACCTCGCCGGGGTCGCGCCGCGCGTGCTGCTCGGCGGCGGCGATCTCGCGACCCAGCTCGAGCGCCTGACGCGGGTGCTGGCCGACGTGCCGGCCAGCCGCGCGGCCGCGGAGATCGACCTGCGCTTCGCGGGACAGGTCGTGTTGCGGCCGCCCCCTCCGGAGACGGAGGCGGCGGACGAGGCGGTGCCGGGTGGGGGCCCGGCAGCGCCCGGAACCGGAGGCCGCGCGGGCTAGCGCCGGCGGGCCACACAAGGGGGGAGAGGGAGATGGCGCGCAAGGAGAACCTGGTCGTCGGGCTCGACATCGGCACCACCAAGATCGGCGTCGTGGTGGCCGAGCAGACCGAGGGCGGCGTCGACGTCGTCGGGATCGGCACCCACCCCTCGCGCGGGCTGCGCAAGGGAGTGGTCGTCGACATCGACGCCACCGTCGAGTCCATCAAGCACGCCGTCGAGGAGGCGGAGCTGATGGGCGATTGCGAGATCACCTCGGTGTACGCCGGCATCGCGGGCGGACACATCCGCGGCTTCAACTCGCACGGCAACGTGGCGGTGCGCGACCGCGAGGTATCCGAGGGCGACGTGCGGCGCGTGATCGACGCCGCCAAGGCCGTGGCGATCCCGATGGACCGGGAGGTGATCCACGTGATCCCGCAGGAGTTCGTCGTCGACGAGCAGGACGGGATCCGCGAGCCGCTCGGGATGAGCGGCGTGCGCCTGGAGGCGAAGATCCACATCGTGACCGCGGCCGTCACCAGCGCGCAGAACATCGTGAAGTGCGCCAACAAGGCGGGCCTCAACGTGATCGACATCGTGCTCGAGCCGCTGGCCTCGGCGGAGGCGGTGCTCTCGCGCGACGAGCGCGACCTCGGCGTGTGCCTGATCGACATCGGCGGCGGCACGACGGACCTCGCCGTCTTCGCCGACGGTGCGATCACCCACACCTCGGTGCTGGCGCTCGGCGGCAACCACATCTCGAACGACATCGCGGTGGGGCTGCGCACGCCCTTCGAGGAGGCGGAGCGGATCAAGAAGAAGTTCGGTGTCGCCTCGGCACGGCTGCTCGGCAGCGACGACATCCTGACCGTTCCCAGTGTCGGCGGGCGCCGGCCGCGCGACGTCTCGCGCAAGCTGCTGTGCGAGATCATCGAGCCGCGCATGGAAGAGATCCTGTCGCTGGCGCGCGGCGAGCTCGCGAAGGCCGGGCTCGAGGACCGGATCCCGTGCGGCGTCGCGCTCTCGGGCGGCTGCTCGGCGCTGGCCGGGATCACGGAGCTGGCCGAGGAGGTGTTCGAGGCGCCGGTCCGCCTCGGCACGCCCCAGAACGTGGGCGGCCTGCAGGACGTGGTGAAGGACCCGATGTACGCGACCGGCGTCGGGCTCGTGCTCTACGGGGCGAGCCAGGACAGCGGGCTCGGCCCGAGCCGCTTCCGGATCCGCGACGAGTCGATCTTCCGGCGCGTCCGGCAGCGGATGCGGGAGTGGTTCTACGGGGAGTTCGACTGAGCCGCAGGCCGGACCCCGGGGTCACCGGGAGGTCATCCGGACTCGCAAATCGAGCTCGAAACCCGCTGCTTTCCGGAATCTTTCGTGTAGACTGCGGGCCACATACCGCGATGACAGCCAAAGGGGGGTGAGTCATGGCGCCGCGCCACCGCGATCCGCGGGAGGGAGATCCTTCCGTCTCTTCGACGTCCGTCTCTCCGGCCTCCGTGTCGCCGGTGCTGGCCGAGGCGGCCGAGTCGGGCCCGGGCCGGGCACCGGGCGGGGGCCCGGCGCCGCAGTCGCTCGAGCTGCTCGAGATCGGCGACGGCAGCGACGACCTCCTCGAGTTCGAGAGCCCCTCGAAGCTCCAGGCCGTCATCAAGGTGGTCGGCGTGGGAGGCGGGGGCGGCAACGCCCTCAACACCATGATCGCCGGCGGCCTGTCGGGCGTGGAGTTCATCGCCGCCAACACCGACAACCAGGCGCTCCAGCACAGCCTGGCCCCGCTCCGCCTCCAGCTCGGCAGCGAGGTGACCCGCGGGCTCGGCTGCGGCGCCAACCCCGAGAAGGGCCGCGAGGCCGCGCTCGAGGCCCGCGACCGGATCCGCGAGCTCCTGATCGGCGCCGACATGGTCTTCGTGACGGCCGGCCTCGGCGGCGGCACCGGCACCGGCGCGGCGCCGATCATCGCCGAGGTGGCCCGCGAGGTCGGTGCGCTCACGGTGGCGGTCGTCACCAAGCCCTTCACCTTCGAGGGCAAGCCCCGCTCGAAGCACGCCGAGCGCGGCCTCGACGAGCTGCACCGGGTGGTGGACACGCTGATCACGATCCCGAACCAGCGCCTGCTGGCCGTGGCCGGCAAGAACGCGCGCATGAAGGACGCCTTCCGGCTCGCCGACGACGTGCTGCTCGGCGCGGTGCGCGGCATCTCGGACCTGATCACGGGCCACGGGCTCATCAACCTCGACTTCAACGACGTCCGCACGATCATGAACGAGATGGGCATGGCGCTGATGGGCACCGGCCTCGGCCGCGGTGAGAGCCGCGCCGTCGACGCCGCGCGTTCGGCCATCTCGAACCCGCTGCTCGAGGACCTCTCGATGCAGGGGGCCCGGGGCGTGCTGATCAACTTCACGGGCGGTCCGGACATGACGCTCTTCGAGGTCGAGGAGGCCGCCAAGCTGATCCAGGACGCCTCGCACGAGGAGGCGAACATCATCTTCGGGGCGGTGATCGACGAGCGCCTGGAGCAGAACGCCGAGATGCGCGTCACCGTGATCGCCACCGGCCTCGACGACGGCCGGATCGGCCGCGGTCGCGACCGCGAGGAGCGCGACTTCGCGCCGAGCCTGCGGCCGATCCGGCGCGACGCCGACGCCGGCCGGGCGGCCGCCCCGGCCGCGGTGGCCGCGGCCCCGGAGCCGGAGGCGGACGTCGCCGTGGAGGTCGAGGACTGGAGCGGCGAGCTGCCGCCGGCGCCGGCTCGCGACGAGGCCTTCGCGTCGCCCTTCGACGACGAGTACGACACGCCGGCGTTCCTCCGCAAGAAGGCCGCGCGCGCCGAGCCCGGGGCGGACCGCGAGACGCCGGCCTTCCTGCGCCGATCCGCCGACTGACCGCCGGCGGCTCCGGAGGGCTGCACAGCGGTGGGCTCGGAGGGCGTCACGGCGGGGGGGCTTCGCGTCGAGCAGCGCGACGCGGTCGCGCTGCTCGTCCTCGACGACCCGGAGCGGCGCAACGCGATGACGGAGGCGATGGGCCGCGCCCTCGCCGCCGCCGTCGGGCGCCTCGCGGGCGACGACGCCGTCCGCGCCGTCGTCCTGACCGGTGCCGGGGCCGCCTTCTCGGCGGGCGGCGACCTGGCCATGATCGAGGAGCAGGCGCGCGCCGGGCGAGCCGCGCCGGGCGAGCCGCAGCGCAGCCGCAGCCGCGCCTTCATGCGCGGCTTCTACGGCCTGTTCCTGGCCGTGCGCGAGCTGCCCCAGCCGACCATCGCGGCGATCAACGGTGCCGCCATCGGGGCCGGCCTGGCGGTCGCCCTCGCCTGCGACCTGCGCTTCGCCGCCTGCGAGGCGCGCCTCGGTCTCAACTTCACCCGCCTCGGCATCCATCCCGGAATGGGCGCGACCTGGACGCTGCCACGCCTGGTGGGGCCCGCCCACGCCGCAGACCTGCTGCTCACGGGCCGGATCATCGACGGCCTCGAGGCCGAGCGGATCGGGCTCGTGAGCCGCGCCCTCCCGGCTGGCGAGCTGCTGCCGCACGCCCTCGCCACCGCCGCCGCGATCGCCGGCTGTGCGCCGCACGCGGTGCGGGGCACCCGGCGCGCGCTGCGCGCGGCCGCCACCGCTTCGCTCGACGAGCAGCTCGACCGCGAGGCCGAGCAGCAGGCGCTCTCCTACGAGACCGCTGATCTCGCCGAGGGCCTCGCCGCCGCGCGCGAGCGGCGCACGGCGCACTTCACCGGGCGATGACGGAGCTGGACGCGGCCTGCCCCGCGGTTAGCCTGCGCGTCGCCTGCACGTGTCTGTGGAGTTCGTGAGGAGCCAGGCGGGCGCTCGCACGAGAAGCAACCGCGCGGGGCACTCAAGATGTGGGGGGACCGGGTCGAATGAGTGGACGGGAGACCGAGCTCGGCGATTTCCAAGGGCCGGTGATCGAAGCGGCTCCCGTCGGAGGGATCGTGGTCCGGGCCATCCGCAGCCAACAGCTCTGGCTCACCGTCGGCTACTTCGCGGTGCTGCTGCTCCTCGCGCGCGCCTACTCCTGACCGGGACTCCGGACCCGGAAACCCGGGCCGGGAGTCAGGGCAGCGCCTCGACGGGGCCCTGGATCTCGGTCGCGTCGAAGAAGTAGGCGATCTCGATCCTCGCCGTCTGCGCGGCGTCGGAGCCGTGGACGGCGTTGCGCTCGATGTCGCTGGCCCACGCGGCCCGGATCGTCCCGGGCGCCGCCTTGGCGGGGTCGGTGGCTCCCATCAGCTCCCGGTTGCGGGCGATCGCGTTCTCGCCCTCGAGCACGCTCACCACCACCGGTCCCGAGGTCATGAACTTCACGAGGTCGCCGTAGAACGGGCGCGCCTTGTGGACCGCGTAGAAGCCGCGCGCCTGCTGCTCGGTGAGCTGGATCATCTTGAGCGCGATCGGCCGCAGCCCCGCCTTCTCGAAGGTCGCGAGGATCGCCCCCACGGCGCCCTTCGCGACGGCGTCCGGCTTGACGATCGAGAGCGTGCGCTCCACGGCCATGCGTCGTTCCTCCTCGGCGGGGGGCGCAACCTAGGGAACCGTCCCGCCGCTCGTCCAGCGGCTCAGCCGACCCGGAGGACGATCTTCCCGAAGTGCTCGCTCGCCTTCATCGCGCGGTGGGCGTCGGCCACGGCCTCGAGCGGGAGCACGCGGTCGACGACCGGGCGGATCCGGCCCGCGGCGAGGTCGGCCCCGAAGCGGGCCTGGAAGCCTGCGACGAGCGCCGCCTTCTCCTCGACGCTGCGGGTCCGCAGCGTCGAGCCGATCACGGAGAGCCGGCGCGCGAGGAGCGCCGCGAGGCCGATCTCGGCCCTGGCCCCGCCCATCAGGCCGATCAGCACGAGCCGGCCACCGACCGCCAGCGAGGCCAGGTTGTCGGCGAGATAGGCGGCGCCGATCGGGTCGAGGACGACGTCGACCCCGCGCCCGCCGGTGGCCTCGCGCACGCGCGAGGCCCAGGGCTCGGTCCGGTAGTTGATCGCGAGCTCGGCGCCGAGCGCGCGGCAGCGAGCGCCCTTCTCGTCCGAGCCGGCCGTCACGAGGACGCGCGCGCCGGCGGCGCGGCAGAGCTGGATCGCCGCGGTGCCGACGCCGCTGCCGCCGCCGTGGACGAGCGCGATCCCACCGCTCCCGAGCCGGCCGAGCCCGAAGAGGTTCAGGTACGCGGTGAGGAAGACCTCGGGGACCGCGGCGGCCTCCTCGAGCGAGAGGGTCTCGGGGACCGCCATCGCGGAGCCGGCGTGGACCGCCACCTCCTCCGCGTACCCGCCGCCGGGCAGGAGCGCCATCGCGCGCTCGCCGAGCTGCCAGCCCGTGACGCCCTCCCCCAGCTCCGTGACGGTGCCGGCGCACTCGAGCCCGAGGATCGGGGAGGCCCCGGGCGGGGGCGGATAGAAGCCCTGGCGCTGGAGCAGGTCGGCCCGGTTCACCGCCGTCGCAGCGACCCGCAGGCGCAGCTCGCCGGGCCCGAGCAGGGGAGCAGCCGCCTCGCCGATGCGCAGGACGCTCTCGTCGCCGGAACGGTCGTTCAAGACTGCCTTCACGGCGGCCGAACCTACCCGAGAGGCGCCGCGCACGCCCTACGGGAGGCCCCTGCCGTTTGAGCGAGTTCGTGCTCGTCGCGCCCCTCGGCGGGTTGGCGGTGCTGGCCTTCCTGTACCTGCGGCGGCTGTCCGACGGTCCGGCGGCGACCGCCTGGGGCGGCGCCTGGCTCGCGGCGTACCTGGCGGGCGCGATCTCGACCCTCGACGAGCCCTCGCGCCTGGCCCTGCTGCTCTCGCCGCTCGTCGGCTCGCTGTTCCCGGGCCTGCTGCTGGCCGGCTCCTTCGCCTTCCACCGCGGCCGCTTCGCGTCCTGGCCGATCGCGCTGGGCCTCCTGATCGGCGCCGCACGGGCCGCCTTCCTCGAGGGAGGCCGGCCCGACCTCGCGATCTCGGTCGAGATCCTCTGCGAGCTCCCGCTCACGCTCGGGGCTGCCGGCCTCGCCTGGCACGCGGCCTTCGAGCGGCCGCGCTCGTTTCCCGAGCAGATGCTCGGCCCCACGCTCGTGCTGCTGGCCCTGCTCAACGCCGCGGACCCGCTGGCGCGGGCGCTCGCGCTCCCCACGCTGCCGCTCGTGCTCGCCTGGATGGGGACCTCGCTGGTGGCGGCGATGCTCCAGATCGGCGCCTTCGTCGAGCGGGCCCGCGCGCGCGAGCGCCGCCTCGGCGACGAGCGCGACCTGCTCTACCGCGTCGCCCGGCTCGCCGCGAGCGAGCCGCGCGACGCGCGCGCGGCCCTCGAGTCGATCGTGAGCGAGGTGGCCCTGCTCGCGAGCCTCGACGGCTTCGGCGTCTGGCTCCTCGACGACGAGGGCCGCCACTTCGAGGTGGCGGCACGGCTGCGCCGGGTGGACGCCCCGAGCTACCAGCGGCCGGTCCCGATCGACGACCCGGTCCTCGCCCGCGCCCTCGCCGGTGAGGACCCGGTCACGATCCTCGACATGCGCCGCGAGGGCGAGACCCTGCGCCGCCGGGCCGAGCGGCTGCGGATCGGGGAGGCGGCGGTGGTGCCGCTGCGCACCGGGGACGGCAGCGTCCTCGGCACGATCTTCGCCGCGGTCGGCCCGCGCCGGCACTTCGACGCGTCCGACCGGCGGCTGCTCGCGAGGCTCGCGCAGGAGATCACGCGGGTGCTCGTGCACGCGCGCGTACTCGCCGCGCGCGCCCGCGAGCGGGCGGCGCTCGACGCCGAGCGCCGGACCCTGCGCGCACTGATCGAAGCGGTGCCAGCGGGCATCTGCCTCGTCGACCGCGACAGCCGGATCACCACGCTCTCCCGGATCGGCGCCGAGCAGTTCGGCCTCGATCCGGAGGTCTGGATCGGACGCACGGTGCGCGCCTCCTTCGAGCACTACGCCTCCCGGCTCGCGCCGGGCGAGGCGCGCCGGCTGCTGGCCCGCTTCGCCTGGGATCCCGGCGACGTCGAGAGCTTCGAGCTGCACTTCGTGACCCCCGAGGAGCGCGTGCTCGAGCTCACCTTGCGGGAGGTGCGCGCGGAGGAGGGCGAGCGGCTCGGCCAGCTCTGGGTGAGCCGCGACGTCACCGCCGAGCGACGCCTCGCCGAGCGCCTCCAGCGCGCCCAGCGCATGGAGCTGCTCGGGACCCTGGCCGGCGGCGTCGCCCACGATTTCAACGGCCAGCTCGCCGTGATCCTGGCCCATGCCCGCGCCCTGCTCGAGGACGCGGGGCCGGAGCCGCCGCCTGCATTGCTCGAGGTCGAGCGCGCCGCGGAGCACTGCGCCGAGCTCACGAGCGGCCTGCTCGACTTCGCGCGCCCCACCCGGCCCGAGCCGCGTGCCGTCGACCTCGAGAAGGCGCTACGCGAGGTCGAGAGCGCCCTGCGCGCCACGCTGGTGCCCGAGGTGCGCGTCGAGCTCGCGATCGCGCCCGGGCCCTGGCCGGTGCGGGCCGATCCCGTGCAGCTACGCCGCGTCCTCATGAACCTGGCCGGGAACGCACGCGACGCGGTCGGCGCGCGTGGGACGATCGTACTCGCCGCGCGCAACCTCGAGGCTGCACCCGGTGCGCCTCCGCGCGTCGTGATCGAGGTGCGCGACAGCGGCCCCGGGATGGACGCACGCACGCTCGAGCAGATCTTCGACCCGTTCTTCACGACCAAGCCCGCGGGTCGTGGCACCGGGCTCGGGCTCGCGATCGTCTACGCGCTCGCCGAGGCCCACGGCGCCACGGTGGAGGTCGAGAGCGCGCCTGGCCAGGGGGCCGCGTTCCGGCTCGTCTGGCCGGCGGCCGCAGGGGCATCCGCGGGCGCGGGGGCGCCGGCGCCGGCCGAGCGAGGCGGCGGCGAGACCGTGCTCCTCGCCGAAGACGAGCCCGCGATCCGGCGGCTGGCGCGCCTCACCCTCGAGCGGCGCGGCTTTCGCGTGCTCGAGGCCGAGGACGGCGAGGCAGCCGTTGCGCTCTTCGAGGCGCATCGCGCCGAGATCGCGCTGGCCCTGCTCGACGTCTCGATGCCACGGCGCAGCGGGCTCGAGGCGCTGCGCGCGATGCGTGCGGCCGCGCCGGGGCTGCCCGCCGTCGTCATGACGGGCCGGGTCGACGCGGTCCCGGACGGCGGCTGGCCCGAGCGGACGCAGCTGCTGGCAAAGCCCTTCGGGCCCGACGACCTCGCGGATCGGGTGCGCGCCGGGCTCGACGGCGCTGCGGGACCGCCCGCTGCCGACACGACCGGGCCCGCCGCCGAGCCGGAGCCGTCCTGACGGCAGGCCTCGGCGGGCGGGTGCTGGCCCGCCGAGGGGCGGGAGAGCCGGGCTCGACGCTGCCCGGAAGTCTCTCGCGCCGCTGCCGCCGCCCTGCTGCGTCGACCGCTCCGCTGCCGTGCCTCTCTGTCACCTCTCGAGCCGATCCGGTTCCCGCCGGATGGCGGCCGGACGATGGCGCGCGGGCAGCGATCCGGGGACCATCCGACTCCGTAGGCCCTAGGATGGACCCCGCGCCCGGTGGCCCGGAGTCGCTCGGGAGGCGCTGCCCATCGCCGCAACCGCTCGCGCTCGCCGGATCCGCCTCCGCGCCGCCCCCCTCCTCGGGGCAGGCCTCGTCCTGGTGCTTGCCGGCCGCTCGGCCCTCGGCAGCGAGCCTGCCGCCGACCAGCACGTCCTGCGCGCGCAGGCCGAGCGGCTGGCCGCCGAGGGCCGCTGCGCCGCGGCGCTCGATGCGATCTCCGAGCTGCGGGCTACCGGCACCGTGGATGCAGGGCTCCTGGTGGTCGGCGGCACCTGCGCGAGCCAGGTGCGCCGCTACGACGAAGCCGCCGCCCTGCTGCGCGAGGCGCTCGCGCGCGAGCCCGGCCTCGGCGAGGCGCACCTGCGGCTCGCGATCGCGCTCTATCACCAGGGCGACCTGGCCGGCGCGCGCGCCGAGCTCGCTACGGCGGCCGCGGCGCTCGGCGAGGAGCATGCGGAGGTCCTCCTCTACCGGGGCCTGCTGCTGCTCGAGGCGCAGCACGACGCCGCCGCGGCCGAGACGCTCGAGGCGGCGCGGGCTCGCGATCCGCGCACCGTCGAGCCGGTCGCGTCCTACTACGCGGGCCTCGCCTGGAGCCGGGCGCGGGAGAGGGAACGGGCCGAGGCGGCGCTCGCGCGCGTCGTCGAGGAATGGCCCGGGACGAGCTGGGCGGCCGAGGCCGGGCGGCTGCGCAGCGCGCTCGCCCTCGCCCGGCTGCGGCGCTGGGTGCGCCTGCGGGTGGGAGTCGAATACGACGACAACGCGGTCCTGCAGGGCGCAGGCGCACCGCTCCCGGAGGACATCTCGAACGCCGGCGACTGGCGGGGCCTCTGGTCCGGCGAGGCGGGTGCGGAGCTGTTTCGCACACCGCATTGGTCGGCCGGCGCGCTGCTCGGCTACAGCGGCACGGCCTACGTCGACATCACCAGCTTCGACTCGCACTACCCCGTGCTCGCGCTCTGGCTCGATCGCCGCCTCGACGAGGCCACCACCCTGCGCGGCAGTGTCGACGGCGGCTACGCGTGGGTCGACGAGGACTCGTTCTTCGCGACCGGACGCACGAGCCTGACCCTGCTGCGCTCCTGGGAGGCGCGCGGCGCGAGCGAGCTCTACGCGCGCTTCCGGGTCGACGAGTACTTCGTGCACTCGGACGACGTACCGGGCGGCCCGGGGACCCCCGGCGCTTCGTGCGGGGGGATCCCGATCTGCGGCCCCCCCGGCCTGGACGAGCGGCACGAGCGCGAGCGCGACGGATCCTCCTGGGTGGCCGGCGCCCGCCATTCGATCGGGGTGCCGCTCCTGCGCAGCACGTTCCGGCTCGGCTACGAGTTCGAGCGCTTCGACGCGCGGGGCAGCGAGTACTCGTTCCGGGCGCACTCGCTGGCCGCCGGCGTCCAGGTCGCCCTGCCCTGGCAGCTCGACCTCGACGCCTCGGGCGTCGTCACCTGGCGGCCCTTCGACCACCCGAGCACCTTCCCGGACCCGCCGGCGCCGATCTACGACGTCGAGTACGGGCTCGGCGACGACGACCGCGACGAGCGCTACACCGGGGTCGGGTTGGCCCTCGCCCGGCCGATCGGCCGCGGGCTCGTCGCGTCGGCCGGCTGGCGCTGGGAGCGGAACCATTCGAACGTCGAGGTCTTCGACTATCGTCGGCAGGTGTTCGGCGCGTATCTGACGTGGGCCTGGGGAAACTGACCCGGGCTGCGGACGAGGACCCTGGGACCTGGACCCCGGGACCTGGATCCTCGGACCTGGACCCTGGGACGCGGACCCTGGGACCTGGACCCTGGGACCTGGACCCTGGGACGTGGACCCTGGGACACGAAGCCTGGGGTTGGGGGCACTGACGAGGACCTGGCGAAGGGCCAGGGCCGGAGGGATCCCGATGCAGCCCGCACCGTTCCAATCCCGTCTCGCGCTGGTCGGAGCGCTCGTGTTCGGCCTGTCGCTCGCCGCCGCCGCAGGGGCCGCGGGTCCCCGCCGCTGGCAGGTGGCGCCGGCCGGGCCCTGCGCCGAGAGCCTGGTCCGCGACCCCTGCGCCGGGGGTGCCTGCGCATCCTCACCGGCCCCGGCCCGAAGCCGCTTCGATCCGGCCGACGTCGCGGCCCGGCCCGGCGGGGGCGGTGCGGCTCCGCCCGAGGCCGAGTTCTTCCCGGGCCCGGGCTCGTGCGCGGACCCGGGCACCCCGTGCGGCAGGCCGGCGGAGCCGACGCAGGTCGCCGGGAGCCCTCCGGTGCAGCCCCCGCCCGCCGCTCCGAGCCCGGCGGGTCCCCCGGCCGTCGCGCCGCCCCCGCCACCGGCGCTGCCGCCGGCCCCTCCCGCCCCGTCGCCTCCGACGGTGGTCGAGCCGCCGGTCGGACCGGGGACCCTGCCCGGATTGCCGTAGCGTCATGCCCCCCAGGAGCCCGGGGAAACCGCCCTCGGCCGAGGGGCGACACACGGGACAGCCATGAGCGAACGCCGGCTCTCCGTGCATCCCGGGGCGGACCCGTCCGTCGCGAGCGACGAGGTCCTCCTGGCGCGCATCCGCGAGCGCGACAGCGGCGCCCTGCGGGCGCTGTTCCAGCGCTACCAGGGGAGGATGTTCCACTTCGTCATGCGCAGGCTCCACGATCCCGGGCTCGCCGAAGAGGTGGTGGCCGACGTGTTCTTCGAGGTCTGGCGCAGCATCGACCGCTTCCAGGGCGCCTCGCGGCCTTCCACCTGGATCTTCGGGATCGCGAACTTCAAGGCGACCGGCGCGCATCGCGACCGCTCGCGCCTGAAGCGCGCCGCGGTGGTACCGACCAAGGTCGAGTCGCTGCACCGGGTCGCCGATGACGGCGACGCCGACGGGCGCCTGCTCGCCCGCGACGAGCTGCGGATCGTCCATCGCGCCCTCGACGAGATGCCGGGCGAGCAGCGCGAGCTGCTCGAGCTCGCGGTGGTCGAAGGCCTCGCCTACGACGAGATCGCGCGCCGGCTCGGCGTCCCGGAGGGCACGGTCAAGACCCGCGTGTCCCGGGCCCGCGCCCGGCTGCGCCGTGGCCTCGAGCGGCGCGGGGTGGAGGACGCCGGCCGATGACGGACCGTTCGCCCGACACCTGCCCGGCCGAGATCCTCGAATGGATCGCCTGGTACCCCGAAGCCCTGGGCGACGCGCAGCGCGGTGCGGTCGAGGCACACGCGGCGGTGTGTGCGGCGTGCCGGGAGGAGATCGCGGTGCTCGCCGGCCGCGCCGAAGCGTCCGTGACGCCCGCCGACCCCGAGCAGCTCTTCGCCCGCGTGCTCGCGCTGGTCGAGGCGGACGGGATCGAGTCGGCGCCGCTCGCCGCCTCCCGGGCGCCCCTGTCGGTGCACGCGCCCGCACCCCGGCTCGAGGCGCCGGTACGCCGACGCCGTTCGGTGTGGATGAGGAGCGGCGTGCAGATCGCCGCCAGCGTGGGCCTGGCGGTGCTGGCGGGCGGGCTCGGCGGCTGGGTCGGGCGCGATTGGCTGGGCGGCGAGCCGGTCTACACGGTGGCCGGCGAGACCCCGCTCGCGGCCGAGGGCGCGGTCGCGCTCGACGTGGTCTTCCGCAGCGACGCCACGGCCGAACGCATCCAGACTTCGCTGCGCGGGCTCGGCGCCGAGCTGGTCTCGGGACCGTCCCCGCTCGGGCGCTACCAGGTCGAGCTGCCGCCGGGCGCGGACGCGAGCGCGGCGGCGGCGTTGCTGCGCGCCGAGGGGACGGGTGTCGCGTCCTTCGCCGAACCGTTGCGGCCCTAGCGCGCGGCGCACGGGGGCGGGGCGGACGCGCCGGCGCGCGTGCGCCGGTGGATCCATGGGAGCAGCGCTGCTGGCGCTGCTCCTCGCCGGAAGCGCCTCGGCCGCGAGCCCCGGCGCGCGTGGGGCGCCGCACGTACCGGCGGCGTCCTCACCGGCGGCGGCCGGCGCGCCCGACGGGTGCGGGCCGATCCCGCCCGAGGACGCCGCGGACCCCACCGCGGCTCGCGACGACACCGGGGCCCTCGCAGCGGCTCCCAGGGAGCCTGGCGTCCAGCCCTCGAGCACCGGCGAACGCAGCGGGGGCCCGGGCGCAATCGTCCCGCTGCCGGCCACGCGTCCCGTCGCAGAGCCGGCGGCAGAGCCCCCGAGCGAGGTCCTGCTGGTCCTGCCGAAGGGGCCCGACGGCAAGGTCCCGACCGACTTCGAGCTGGCGCCGGGCGCCTCGGTCGCGAGCTCGTACTTCAGCCCGATCCTGTGCGCGACGGTCGTGCACGTGTCGGGGCCACCCGGGCTCGATCCGGCCGCGCTGGTGACGGATGCCCCCGGCGAGGCGGTGACGGTTCCCAACGACGTCTACACCGGCGCGCAGGCAGAGCTGCGTCCGCTCGCGCCGGCGGCGGGTGACGACCCCTATCGCCCCCTCCAGTGGGGCCTCGACCGGAGCGGCGCCGAGCGCGCCTGGCCGACGAGCGACGGGCGCGGTGCGCGCGTGGCCCTCCTCGACTCCGCGCCGGACGTGGGCCATCGCGATCTCGCAGGCGTCCGTCTCGCGCCGCTGTCCGACGCGCCCGGCGCCCCGGCTCCCGCGGGCCCCGGCACCCACGGCACCTTGATGGCCGGCGTCGTGCGCGCGGTCGCAAGCAACGGCTTCGGCATCGCGGGGATCGCGCCGGGAGCGGAGCTGGTCGGGATCCCCGTCTGCCGCCCGCGCGGCGCGAGCGCCGCCGACGAGTGCCGGCTCTTCGAGCTCCTGCGCGGGGTCGACGTCGCCTGGGGCCAGGGCGCGCAGCTCCTCAACCTGTCGCTGGTGGGCCCTCCGAACCGCCTGCTGCGCAAGGCGATGGACCGCATGGACGAGCTCGGTGTGGTGGTGGTCGCCGCGGCCGGCAACGAGGGGGTCGCGGAGCCCCGCTATCCGGCCGCCTACCCCTCGGTGATCGGGGTCGGCGCCGTCGACCGCAACGGCGCGCCCTACGCGCGCGGCAACCGCGGCGCGTCGGTCGAGATCCTCGCGCCCGGCGTCGAGGTGCTCTCGACGGTGCCGGGCGAGGGCTTCGCCTTCGGCGACGGAACCAGCCTCGCGGCCGCGCACGCAAGCGGAGTCCTGGCGCTCGCGATCGCCGCGAGCGGCGACGCGCGTGCGGCGCGCGCCGCGTTCTTCGAAGCGGCACAGGCGCGCAGCGAGGCGCCCGGCGCGGAGCCCGCCCTGTTGCCCGCCGCCTGCGACGTGCTGGCCGCGCTCGGCAAGCCCTGCCGCTGATCCGCCCTGGGCCCCTACTTCACCGATCCGGTCGGGATCTCGCGGAACGGCCGGTCCTTGTCGACGCGGATCTCGGGCGGCAGCCGCAGCACGCGCTCGGCGATGATGTTCTTCAGGATCTCGTCGGTGCCGCCCGCGATGCGCAGGCCCGGGGTGCCCAGGTACATCTCCTGCCAGACCGCGTCCTGCGGCGCGATCGCCGCGTCGGCGACGGCGCCCATCGCGCCCTGCAGCTCGAGCGCGAAGTGCGCCATCTCCTGGCCCATCGGCGCGCCCACCGCCTTGCCGATCGCCCCCTCCGGCCCGGGCGTGGCGCCGCGCGAGAGCGCCGAGAGCGTGCGGTAGCTCGTGAACTGGAGACCCTTCGACTGGATGTAGAAGTCGGCCAGCTTCTGGCGCACCGCCGAGTCCTCGATCGCCGGGCGTCCGTTGCGGCGCGTCTCCTGCGCGAGCTTGATCAGGTCGCGATAGCGCCCTGCGCCGCCGCCCGCGCCGATCGCGACGCGCTCGTTCATGAGCGTCGTGATCGCGACGCGCCAGCCGTCGCCGACCGCGCCCAGGCGGTTCGCGTCGGGAACGCGCACGTCGGTGAAGAACACCTCGTTGAAGCCCGAGCCGCCGTTGATCTGCTTGATCGGGCGCACCTCGACGCCCTTCGCGTGCATGTCGACGATGAAGTAGGTGAGGCCGGCGTGCTTCGCGGCGTTCGGGTCGGTGCGCGTCACGATCATGCCCCAGTCGCAGAAGTGCGCCCCGGTGCTCCAGATCTTCTGGCCGTTGAGCACCCAGTCGCCGCCGTCCTTCACGGCGCTCGTGCGCAGGCCCGCCAGGTCGCTGCCGGCATCGGGCTCGCTGAAGAGCTGGCACCAGACCACCTGGCCGCGCGCCATCTCGCGGATGTACTTCTGCTTCTGCTCCTCGCTGCCGTGCGCCATCAGGGTCGGCCCGAGCATGCCGTGGCCGATCCCGTAGATGTTCGGCGGGGTCTCGAACTTCCCCTCCTCCTGGCCCCACACCACGGCCTCGAGGCGCCCGAGGCCCTGCCCGCCGTACTCCTTCGGCCAGGTGAGGCACGCCCAGCCCGCGTCGAACTTGGTGGCCTGCCAGTCCTTCGCCTTCTGGATCACGTCGGCGCTCTCGCGCTCGCCGAGCAGGTTCGGGGCGATCGCGTTCGGGTCGCGCGGCTTCGCGTGCTGCTCGAGCCAGGCGCGCGCCTTGGCGCGGAAGGCAGCCTCCTGCGGGGTGTCGTCGAAGTCCATGGCGGGGTTCCTCGCTCGCTTCGCGTTGGAGAAGGGACGGACTACTCGGCGTGGGCGTCGCCGCCGCCCTGGCCCTGGCGCGCGACCAGGCGCGTGATCAGCAGATCGCGCCAGCTGCTCGCCGTGCCGATCGACGCCGCCAGCCAGCGCGCGCGCCGGTAGAACAGGTGGCAGTCGTACTCCCAGGTGAAGCCGACGCCGCCGTGGATCTGGATCATCTCCTGCGCGGCGGACTCGAAGGCGTCGCTCGCCGCGGCGCGGAAGCTGCACGCGGCAAGGGCGAGCTCGTCGTTGCCGCTGCTCAGCGCCCAGGCCGCGTAGTAGCCGTTCGAGCGCGCGATCTCGATCTTCGCGTAGAGGTCGGCGAGCCGGTGCTTGAGCGCCTGGAACGACGCGATCGGGCGGCCGAAGGCGTAGCGGCCGAGCGCGAACTCCCGCGTGATCTCGAGCGCGCGCGTCGCGCCCCCGAGCTGCTCGAAGCCGATCACGACCGCGGCGCGGTCGAGCAGGGTCGCGACGCGCTCGGCGCCGCCGTCCGCACCGCCCAGCAGCTCGGCGCCGGCGTCGCGCAGCTCGAGCCTGGCCAGCGAGTGCGACGGGTCGAAGGACTCGACCCGCGTGCGGGTCACGCCCTTCGCCGAGAGGTCGAGGAGCGCGAGCACGGGACCCCGCTCGCCCTGGGCGACGACGACGGCCAGGCCGGCCGCCTCGCCATCGAGGACCGGGAGCTTGGTCCCGGTGAGCCTGCCGCTCGCGAAGCGCGTCGCCAGCGAGGCGACGTCGGCGTCGCCGGGCCCCTCGGCGAGCGCGAAGGTGCCGATCGCCTCGCCGGCCGCGAGCCGCGGCAGCCACTTCTGCTTCTGCGCCTCGCTGCCGAACTGGAGGATCGCCTCGGTGCAGAGCGCCACCGACGAGGCGAAGGGGATCGGCGCGAGCGCGCGGCCGATCTCCTCGGCGATCAGCACGAGCTCCAGATGGCCGAGCCCCGCGCCGCCGTGCGCCTCGGGCACCGCCGCGCCGAGCCAGCCCATCTCGGCGACGCCCTTCCACAGACCCGGGTCGTGGGTCGCGTCCTTCGTCTCGAGGACCTTGCGGCACACGTCGAGGCCTGCGTTCTTGGTCAGGAACTCGCGGGCCGTGTGCTGGACGAACTTCTGGTCCTCGGAGAACTCGAGGTTCATGCGGGTGGCTCCTGTCGGCGATCGGCTCCCGGGCGATCGGCTCCCGGGCGGTCGACCCCGGGTCGGTTGACTCTGGAGTCAAGGCGGCCGCAGCATAGCGCCAGCGCCGCGAGCGGGGCCAGCGCCGGGGGGACGGGCGGGATGTCGGCGGCAGGCGGGTACCTTGTCGCGCGGCCGCAGGCGGAGGCAACCCGATGGCGTCACGCGTGCTCCCCTCGCTCCTGGTCGCCCTCGGCTGCTGCGCCGGAGCCGCGCTCGCACGCGCGGACACGGCCGGGGTGACCGCGGCCCTCTCCCCGCCGCTGCGTGCCGCGCTCGTGGCCGAGATGCAGCACCTCGACGGCGGCCTCCAGCGCGCCGTGTCGGCGCTCGCGCGAGCCGACTGGCCGGCCCTCGAGCGCACCGCCCGCGAGATCCGGGGCTCCTTCATCCTGGAGCAGCGGCTCGCTCCCGAGCAGCGGGCCGAGCTGCACAGGGCCCTCCCCGCCCCCTTCCTCGCGCTCGATCGCCGCTTCCACACGCAGGCGGAGCGGCTCGCCGACGCCGCGGCAGCCGGCGATCCCGAGCTCGCGGCCTTTCGCGTCCACCAGCTCGTCGAGAGCTGCCTCGGGTGTCATGCGCAGTACGCGCCCACGCGCTTCCCCGGGCTCGCGCCGGCTGCCGGCGACCATCGGCACTGACCGACGGCGCGCCGATCGGAGGACCCCGCGTGCTCACGCTCTACGACAACCCCTTCAGTCCCTTCGCACGCAAGATCCGCATGGCGCTGTCCTGGAAGGGCGTCGCGTTCGAGTCGATCGACGCGCTCGCGCTCGCGGAACGCGACCGGCTGGCCGCGGTGAACGTACGCGCCGAGGTCCCGGTGCTCGCCGACGGGGACCTCGTCATCGTCGACTCCGCCGACATCGCAGCCTACCTCGAGGACCGCTTCCCGGAGCCGCCCTTGCTGCCGCGTTCGCCCGCGTTGCGCGCCCGAGCACGATACTGGCAGCGGATCGCCGACACGGTGCTGGACGCGATCGTGCACGACATCTCACTCTGGATCTGGCCCACCCACGCGCGGGCCGACGCGCCGCCTGCCGGCCTCGTCGAGGCCGGGCGCCGCGACCTCGGAGCGCTCCTCGCTCGCCTCGACGGATCGCTCGGCGCGGAGGGCTTCGTCTGCGGCGGCGAGCTCTCGATCGCGGACCTCGCGCTCTTCCCGCACGTCTCGTCGCTCGGGCTCCTCGGCGTGGCGCTCGACCCCTTCGCGCGCGTGCGTGCGTGGAGCCGGCGGATGCGTACGCTTCCCGCCGTGCGCGCGGATCTCGACCACGTGAAGCGGAGCGTGAGCGAGACGTTCGGCGCGGGCGCCTCGCCGTACGAGGCGGAGCGGGTGGTCTGGCGCGGGGATCGCATCGAGTGGCTGCTCGCGCAGGGATTCGCGGACTGGTTCCGGGCCGAGCTCGCAGCGGGCCGCGCCGTGCTCCCTCGCTCCGTCCGCTGACCACCCGCCACGGCCTCGGCGCTCCGGGCCTCAAGGGAGGATCCCTCGCGGCCGATAGGGAGCGCCGGGGAACCGCATGCTCATCCTCGCAGGCTCGCTCCTCCTCCTCTACGTGCTGTCGGCCACGGCGTGCAGCGCGCGCCTGCTCTGGGTCGTGCGCCGCACGAGGCGGGCGCCCGAGCTCCTGCTCGGCGCCGGCGTCCTGCTCGTCACGACCGTCTCGCTGCCGCTGAGCCTGGCGTCGGGCTTCGGTGGCGCCGCGGACCGCGTCCACGTCGGCCTGTGGGGCGTCTCCGAGCTGATCACGCAGGTCGGGATCCTCTGCCTGTACGGCTTCGCGCAGCAGACCTTCCGTCCCGCCGTCGGCTGGGCGCGGGGGATCGTCGGAGCGGCGGCGCTCGTCATGCCGATCGCCCTTGCCGGGGCCCTACGCGGCCTCGCCGCCGCACCGCCCGGAACGCTCTCGGTCGCCGCCACCGGCGCCTGGCTGCTCGTCTGCCACCTCGGCTACGCGGGGGCCTTCGTGTGGACGGCGATCGAGGCCTTCGCCCACTTCGGGCGCGCCCGGCGGCGCCTGGCGCTCGGGCTCGCCGATCCCGTCGTCACGAATCGCTTCGCGCTCATCGCGATCTACGGAGTCGCCTGCACCGGCATCTCGCTCGCCAACGCGGCGGCCGTGGTGCTCGAGCGCAACATCGCGACCTCGCTGGTGGTCGTGCTGCCGGCGGGCCTGCTCGCCCCGGTCGCGTCGGGAGCCATGCTGCTCGCGATCCTGCCGCCCGCCTGGTACCAGGCGCGCCTGCGCGCGGCGACGGGCCTCCGCACGGACTAGAGGACGGGAGGCATCGGTCCACCCCCGCGCGAGGGTGGCCCGCGGAGCCGCGGCGCCCCGCGGGCCGTCCGATCACTTGAGCTCGTTGCGGCCGTAGCCGAGGATGTCGCGCGCGATGATGAGGCGCTGGATCTGGCCCGTGCCTTCGTAGATGTCGGTGATGCGCACGTCCCGGAACCACTTCTCGAGCAGGTGTTCGCGCGACGCCGCCATCGGTCCGACCAGCTCGATGCAGCCCTGGGTGATCTCGCGGACCGCGGCGCCCGCCTTGGCCTTGCAGATCGAGGCCTCGAGGTTGTTGGGCTTGCCGTTGTCGGAGAGCCAGGTGGCGCGCAGCACCGTCAGCATGGCAGCCTCGTAGAGCGCCTCGAGCTCGAGGAAGCGCTGCGCCGCCGCCGACTGGGCCGCGATGCCGGGTCCGTACTCGATCGCCACGCCCGCCGCGCGCAGCGCGTCACGCGTGAAGTCGAGCGCCGCCTCGGCGATCCCGAGCCCGATCGCCGCCACCCCGGGCCGTGTCATGTTGAAGGTCTTCATGACGCCCCGGAAGCCACCCGAGCTCTGCTTCGGGATCTCCTCGTTGCCGCCCAGCAGGTTGCCACGCGGGATCCGGCAATCCTGGAACACGTAGGCCGCCGTGTCGTCGGCGCGGATCCCGAGCTTCTTCTCCTTGTGCGCGACGACGAAGCCCGGTGCGCCCTTCTCGACCAGGAACGACTTGATGCCGGCGCGGCCGGCGCTCCGGTCGAGCGTGGCCCACACGACGACCCCGTCGGCGCGGCAGCCGGTGGTGACGAAGATCTTCTCGCCGTTCAGGACCCACTCGTTCGCCTGCTCGTCGAGCACCGCGGTCATCTGGACGCGTGAGGGATCGGAGCCGCAGCCGGGCTCGGTGATCGCCATCGCGAGCGTGAGCTCCCCCCACTGCTGCTGCTGCTCGGGGGTGCCGGCGGCTCGCAGCGCGGCGTTGCCGAGGCCGCCCTTGCCGCGCCGCATGCGCACCGAGTAGTCGCCCCAGCTCTGGGCCGCGGCCACCAGCATGCTCATCGTGCCGAGCCCGGTGTCCTCGGCGCTGCGGCCCGCGAACAGGCTCATCAGCGGCGCGAAGTCCTTGGCCTCGGGCAGCTCGTCGGGCGGGAACTCGTGTTCGTTCTCGTCGTAGTGGCGCGCGTAGGAGCGGCACACGAGCGCCTCGCGGCGCAGCTCGTCGAGCACCTTGCGGTCGTTCGGCGTGAGGCTGAAGTCGATCATCGGGGGTCTCCTAGAGCGTGACGGCGCCTTCGAGGACGCCGAGGGTGCGGGCGTTTCGGTACCAGAGCTCGACCGGGTGCTCGCGGATGAAGCCGTGGCCGCCGAGCACCTGCACGCCGTCGTCGGCGATCTTCATCGCCTGGCGAGCGCAGTAGCCGCGCGCGAGGTGCGCCTCGCGCGTGGCGTCCTGGCCCTGCTCGAGCCGGCTCGCCGCCTTCCAGACCAGCCAGCGCATCGCGTCGACCTCGATGCGCATGTCGGCCAGCGTGAACGCGATCGCCTGCTTCCTCGCGATCGCCTCGTCGAAGGCCTCGCGCTCCTTCGCGTAGGGGATCGCGTACTCGAGGACGGCACGCGAGATCCCGACCAGCACCGCGCCGAGTGCCGTGCGCGAGAGGTTCAGGATGCGCCGCGCGTCGCAGCCGGCGTCGCCGCCGAGTTTCGCACTGCCCGGCAGCTCGACCCGCTCGAGCGCGAGCGAGCCCGTGGGCAGCGCCTTCAGGCCGAGCTTCGGCTCGGGCGCCGAGATCACGAGCCCGGCCGCGTCGCGCGGGACCACGAAGGCCTGCACGGCGTCGAGGCCCGCCCCGTCACCGGCGCGTGCGAGCACCAAGAAGTGGCTCGCGCGGTCCGCCATCGGGACGAAGCCCTTGGCGCCCGAGAGCACCCAGCCGTCGCCCTTGCGCTCGGCCACCGTGCGCAGCCCGATCGGGTCGAAGCAGGGGCCCGGCTCGACGAGCGCCAGCGACGCCGCGTGGTAGCGCTCGCCGCAGAAGAGCGGCAGCAGCTCGCGCTGCTGCGCCGGGCTCCCGAACTCGACGACCGGCATCGCGAAGAGCGACGGCGCCAGCGCCGCCAGCGCGAGCCCGGCGTCGCCGTGGGCCAGCTCCTCGAGCACCAGCGCGTTCGTGACGGGCGAGCGCGCCTCGCCGCCGCCGCCGAAGGCCTCGGGGATCTGGGTCGACGTGAGGCCGAGCTGCCAGGCCTGCTCCAGGAACTCCGCGGGCACCGCGCCCGCCTCGTCGCTCGCGCGTGCCTGCGGGCGCATCGCGCTGGCGGCGAACTCGCGCATCGCCTCGCGCGCGACGTCCTGCTCCTCGGTGGGTCCGAACGAGATCACGGGGTTCTCCTTCTGCTCCGGCCGCGCCCCGCGCCCGGACGATCGCCGGGCTGCGGGCGGGGGATCTGGTGGAAGTAGTGGTCGAGGGCCTCGCGGCCGCCATCCTTGGTGAGCAGGCCGCGCTTGACCGCGTCGCGCGGGTCGAGGAGTCCCAGCGCGACGCCGCACCAGACGCGCGCCTCGGCCGTGTAGCGGACGTCAGCCGCCTCGGCGAAGCCGCGCGATACCGTGCAGTGCCCATCGGCGATGCGTACCGTCCAGACCCCGCCGCCCGCGCCCGAGAGGCGGATCTCGAAGGTGACGTCGGCGCCGCGCGCGTTCTCCTCGCGCAGCAGGAACGGCAGCGACTCGAGGATCGACTGCGCCGAGGTCTCGCTGAAGGGGCCCACGTCGGCCACGTGGTCCTCCATCGCGTGGTGCACCCACCAGCGGGCGATCGCCGCCACGATCGGCTCGAGCGTGCGGCCGCGCGCGGTCACCGCGTAGAGCGAGCGGGCGCCGGCGGCGACGGGCTCGACCC
This sequence comes from Deltaproteobacteria bacterium, assembly GCA_035063765.1. Classification (NCBI taxonomy): domain Bacteria; kingdom Pseudomonadati; phylum Myxococcota; class Myxococcia; species Deltaproteobacteria bacterium. The sequence continues at coordinate 23,821 of JAPSFT010000020.1, read as the reverse complement.
AGCCCTCGTCGGCGAGCTTCTGCAGCCGCGCCGAGAGCACGCGCGGCGCGATCCCGGTGCGCTGGCGCAGCTCCTGGAAGCCCTTCGGCCCGCCGAGCAGGTGGCGGATCAGGACCAGCGTCCAGCGGTCGCCGATGCGCTCGAGCGCGCGCGCCACCGGGTCGAAGATCTGGCCCGGGCGGGGAACCTCGCGCTCTCCGGGAGGTGCGATAGGAGATTCCTTGGAGGGCACGGCACCAGTATTCACTTGATACTGGGCTGCTGTCAAGGTGCCGGTGCGGGCGGGCCCCGGGGCTGGCCAGCGGTGGGCGTGCGCCTACCTTGGCCGGCGACCGGAGCTGGACGGAGGATCGCCGGTGGGCAACGACCGCCCACGGGAGGAAAGTCCGGGCTCCACAGGGCAGGGAGGTCGCTAACGGCGACCCGGGGTGACCCGAGGGAAAGTGCAACAGAAACACACCGCCGATGGCCGTCGAAGCCGCGGGCCTGGTGAGGGCTCGCGGGGGAGGCACAGGCAAGGGTGAAATCGTGGGGTAAGAGCCCACGCGCCGTCCGGGCGACCGGCGGCGGTGCAAACCCCTCCCGGAGCAAGCTCGAATAGGGACGTCGCCGAGGGTGGCCCGCCCGAGGCCCCGCCCGCGGCCGCCGCCTCGCGGTGGCGGCTCTCGGAGGGGACCGGCGTCCGGGTGAGAGCGCTCGAGCGGCGCAGCAATGCGCCGCCTAGACGAATGATCCTCACCGGTGCCGGAGCGATCCGGCGCCGGGACAGGACCCGGCTTACAGGCCAGCTCCGGTCGCGGCCTGCGAGGCCCGCCGTCGTCGCGACCCCGTCGCGACGACGGCGGCCACCACGCCCGCGACGACCACGAGTGCGCCGAGGGCGTGGAACCCCCGCGCCACGCCGGCGTCGTGCTCGAGCAGCCCGCTGCGGGACAGCAGCCAGTGCCAGTCGTGGATCTCCCCCCCGACGCGGGGCAGCACCCGGGCGCGCGCATCCGCCACGTACAGGGCCACGTTCATCAGGTTCTCGCCGAGCCAGACGGCGGCGGCGGCCGCCTCCACGACGCTGCGCCGGAGCAGGAAGTGCACGAGGCTGGCGACCGGGAAGACGAGCTGCCCGAGGGTCCCTCCCAGGATTCCGATCGTGGTCCCGAACACGCCGAAGAAGACGTGCCCTGCTTCGTGGAAGAGCAGGTTCGCGCCGTCCACGAAGTGCCACTGGTAGGCGAGCACCAGCCAGACGCCGTAGAGGACGAGCCCGGCGGTGAGCAGGGTCTGCGCCATGCCTCCGTCTTCGGTCCGCCGACAGGTTGCCGTGAGAGCCGCGCGCACCCGAGCCCCGCCGTGCCGACGCGTATACTGGGCTCCTCCCGGAGGTCCCCATGCGCATCGAGACCGTGATCCCGCTCGGCGACTGGCGCCGCGTCGCCGCTGCGGCGCAGCGCGCCGAGGCGCTCGGCTTCGATGGGGTCACCACCCCCGAGATCGCCAACGACCCCTTCGTCCCGCTCGCGCTCGCCGCGCTCGCGACCGAGCGGCTCCAGCTCGGCACCGCGATCGCGGTGGCCTTCCCGCGCAGCCCCATGGTGACCGCGAACCTCGCCTGGGATCTCCAGGTCGAGTCGCGCGGGCGCTTCGTGCTCGGGCTCGGCCCGCAGGTGAAGGGCCACAACGAGCGGCGCTTCAGCGTGCCGTGGAGCGCGCCGGTGCCGCGCATGCGCGAGTACGTCGAGTCGCTGCGGGCGATCTGGCGCTGCTGGGAGCTCGGCGAGCCGCTGCGCTACGAGGGCGAGCACTACCGCTTCACGCTGATGACGCCCGAGTTCTCACCACCGAGGAGCGGCCTGGCGCCCGTGCCGATCACGATCGCCGCGGTCGGCCGGGACATGATCCGGCTCGCGGGCCGCGTGTGCGACGGCGTGCGCCTGCACGGCTTCTGCACGCGCCGCTACCTCGAGGAGGTGGCGCTGCCGCAGCTCCACGACGGGCTCGCGCAGTCCGGGCGCGACCGCGAGCACTTCGAGGTCTGGGGTGGCGGCTTCGTCGCGACCGGCCCGAACGCCGACGAGGTGGCGAAGCAGCTCGAGTGGTGCCGCTACCGGATCGCCTTCTACGGCTCGACCCGCACCTACTCGCCGGTGCTGTCGTTGCACGGCTGGGACGAGCTCGCCGCGAAGCTCCACGCGATGTCGAAGCGCGGGCAGTGGAGCCAGATGGCGGCGGAGGTGCCCGACGAGGTGGTGCACGAGTTCGCCGCGGCCGCACCCTACGACCGGCTGGTGGGCGCCGTCGAGAAGCGCTTCGGGGGACTCGTCGACGCGATCGCGCTCGGCTTCGGCGAAGGCACGCCCGAGGGCCTCGCGCGCGAGCTGGTGCAGGATCTGCGGCGCATCCCGCAGGCCTTCGCGGCGTTCCCGAACACCTGGTCCCGGGATCGGGCGTGAGGGTCAGGCGTGCGGCGCCCGCCGGCGCCGCACGTCGCGCTGGTAGCAGAGCAGCCGGCCCCGCCGGCGGCGGTCGTAGCCGCGCCAGCGGCTCGCCGGCACCCCGTCGAGGGGCACCTGCTCGAAGCCGAGGCGTTCGAAGAAGGCGCCGACGCGCGCCTGGGTCGTGAGCCCGTAGACCGAGTGCAGCTTCTGCGCGCGCGCGCGGCGCAGGGCGAAGGCGACGAGGTGCTGGCCCACGCCCTCGCCCAGGAAGCGCGTCAGCGTGTAGAGCGCCGCGATCTCGCCAGTCCGGGGCGCGTCGGGGAAGGTGAGCAGCGCGCCGATGCCGGCCAGGTGCGTGCCCTCCACGAAGGCGCCGAAGCCGTGGGCCAGCACCTCGTCGACGGCGCGCGCCGGGCGCGGCGCCAGGTATCCCTCCGCGACGCCGCGGCCGATCAGGTCGTAGGCGGCGTCGAAGTCGTCGAGGCCGAGCTCGCGCACCACCACGTAGCGCTTGCGCGTGAAGAGCGTCCCCGCGCCGGCGTAGGTGAAGAGCTCGCGGTCGAGGCCGGCCGCGTCGCAGACGTTCACCGCCGGCACCCCCCCCTCGACCATCGCGGCGATCTCGCGCAGGAGGGCGCGCCGGCGCTTCGCCAGGCGCCGGCTTGCCGCCAGGAGCTCGTGCAGCTCGTCGAGGTGCACGAAGGAGAGCCGGCGTCCGCTCCGGTCCCGGAACCCCCCGCCCGGGTCGATCCACACCAGCTTGCAGACCCCGAGCCGGAGCGCGAGCTCCCGGACCTGTCTGGCAAAGGGCTCCCGCCCTCCGGCCACGATCCCCACCCGCGCGGACTGCCGCAGGCTGCGCCAGACCACGGTCTCGAGGGCACGGGTGGAGGCCGGGATCACCCGCTCGCCCGCCAGCCCGTCGAGGGCGGCCCGGCGCGAGGAGATCAGCAGGACCCGGCTGCCGTTGCGGGCCAGGGTCGAGACCACCGCCCCCACGGCCTCGGGCTCCCGGAGCAGCTTCTGGTGGGGGCAGGCGATGGCGAGGGTCCGTCCCCGGAAGCCCTGCAGGTAGAACTCGCGCTCGGAGAAGCCGGCGCCCTCGCCCGGGTGGATCACGGCCGCGCATTGTGGCGCATCCGGCCCTCCTTCACCGGCATCGAACCCGCAGGCGCAGGCCCGGCTGCGCCGCCCTCGAGCCCAGATGCAACCGCTCCTGCTGGATCGGGTACCTACCATATGGAGGCTCCTGCCACTGTATCGGCTTCCCTACGGTCGCCGGAACCGCCTTCCGATACGGCTTCCGAAGCTCCCCGGAGGCAGGGTCTGCCGCGCGGAGCGCCGGAAAGGAGCTTGCCGGGCCCGAAAAAGGGTGACGGATCGTCACCGGACCCAAAAAAGTTGTGGAAATGGCCGCTCGATCTGGAGAGAATGCCGGGCTGCTCGGACGCCCCCCGAACAGCCGGAGAGAAGAGGCCGTCCCAAGCGCGAAGAGCGTGCGGGCCGCCCCGGACTCCCCGTCGCAAGCCGGACACCGCGCCGATTCTCCACCGAGCGCGGCCCGAGGGACGAGGCGACGGCCATCGATGGTTGTGAGTAGCCCCCGGGGTGCCCACCCGAGGTCCCCTAGAGGAGAGGGAGTGAAGCTGGACGATCGGCAGACGACGGCGATGGTGGAGGTCGATTCCCGCGGTCCGACCGGAGCCACTGCGGCCTACGCCGCGGAGGACCTCGACCCGGGGCGGGAGCGACGGCCGCTCGAGTCGTATTTCCAGGAGATCGGCGGGACCCGCACGCTGCGCCGCGAGGAGGAGGTGTACCTCGCGAAGGAGCTCGAGGCGTCGACCCAGGCCCTGCGCACGGCCCTGTACCTGCTGCCCTGCTCGCCGCGCCACGTGGTCGAGCGCTGGGACTCGCTGCGCGCGCTCTCGCACACGGGGGCCAAGCTCTCGGAGTCGATGGGCGACGAGGAGACCGGCGAGATCGCGGCCCGCGTCGAGCGTGCCGTCAAGCGGCTGCGCGACCTGCTGCGCGAGCGCGAGAGGTCGGTGAAGCGGAACGTCTCGCAGAAGACGCTCGAGAAGGCGGACCAGAAGATCGCCGCCGAGCTCGACAAGGCCCAGCTCTCGCTGGCCCTGCTCGCCGAGCTGCGCGACCGCGCCGTCGCGATCGCCGAGGAGATGAAGAAGGAGAAGCGGAAGACCAGGCGGCTCGCGGAGCTCGAGAACGAGGCCGGCCTGCCGAAGCTCCTGATGATCGAGCGGGTCGAGCTGGTGCTCGACGCGCACGAGCGCATGACGCGGGTCAAGAACCGCTTCATCGAGCACAACCTGAAGCTCGTGGTGGCGATCGCGAAGGACTACCGGAACCTGGGCCTCTCGTTCCCCGACCTGATCCAGGAGGGCAACCTGGGCCTGATCCGGGCGGTCGAGAAGTTCGACCACCGGCGCGGCTTCAAGTTCTCGACCTATGCCGTGTGGTGGATCCGCCAGGCGCTGGTGCGGGCGATCCAGAACCACTCGCGCACGATCCGCCTGCCCTCCCACGTGCACGACCGGCTGCAGCGCAGCCAGCGCGTGCGGGCGGAGCTGACCGGCAAGCTCGGCCGCGAGCCCACCGCCGCGGAGCTCGCGCCTGCGCTCGGCACCGACATCGACTCGCTCGAGTCCCTCGACCGGCTCTCGCGCGAGGCGATCTCGCTCGAGTCGTCGGTGGCGGGCACCGAGAAGCGGCTCGAGGAGTTCGTGGCCAACCCGGACGCGCTGACCCCGGACGGCGGCATCGACAGCGACCGGATGCGCTCGGGCGTCGGCACGCTGATCTCGAGCCTCACGGACCGCGAGCAGCTGATCCTGCGCCTGCGCTACGGCCTGGGGGGCGAGGAGGAGCACACCCTCGAGCAGATCGGGCAGTCGCTCGGCCTCTCGCGCGAGCGCGTGCGCCAGCTCGAGGCCCGCGCTCTCAAGAAGCTGCGCGAGACGATGCCCGCCCAGCGCCTGCACCCGATCCTCGAGCCGTAGCCGGTCGGGCTTCGCCGGCCCGTGGCACCGGGCGGCCTCCCGCCCGGCGGCACCGGCTGCGCTGGTAACGATCCCCCCGCCGGTCGGAGGGCATCAGCGCGCGGCTGCTGCCTTCGCGTCACCGCGCGCGGGCTCGACGCGCGCCACCCAGCGCTCGCGCAGCGTCTCCACGGCCACCCACGCGGCCGGCACGACCAGGAAGGTGAAGAGCGTCGAGAAGAGCACGCCGCCCACGACGGCGATGCCGAGCGGGGCGCGCAGGTCGCCGCCGGTCCCGACTCCGAGCAGGCGGCCGAGCTCGCGGCTGCCGCCGAGCGCCACCGGCAGCATGCCGACCATCGTCGAGAGCGCCGTCATCAGGATCGGGCGGAAGCGCACGCGGGCGGCCTCGAAGCCGGCTTCGACGACGCCCTGGCCGCGCTCGCGGAGCTGGTTGGCGAACTCGACGATCAGGATCGAGTTCTTGCTGACGATGCCGACCAGCATCACGAGCCCGATCTGGCTGAAGAGGTTCAGCGTCTGGCCGAGCGCCCAGAGCGTCACGAGTGCGCCCGTGAAGGAGAAGGCGACCGCGATCAGGATCGTGAGCGGATGGACGAAGCTCTCGAACTGCGCGGCCAGCACCAGGTAGATGATCACGATCGCGAGCAGGTAGGCGAAGACGATCGCCTGCCCCGACTCGTAGAACTGCTCGGACTCGCCCGACCAGGTGGTGCCGTAGCCGCCGCCCGCGGGCAGAACCTCGCTGGCGATCGCCTCGATGCGTTCCAGCGCGTCGCCTTGCGCGATGCCCTCGCCGAGGTTGGCGGTGATGGTGGCCGCGCGCAGGCGGTCGAAGTGCGGGACGCCGCGGGCCGCCGTCGTCTCGCGGATCGTCACGACCGAGGAGAGCGGAATCAGCTCCCCGTCGCGCCCGTGCACGTAGAGCAGAGGGATGTCGCCCGGCCGCGCGCGCTCGTCGCTCTCGAGCTGGACGATCACGTCGTAGGTCTGGCCGTCCACCTTGAAGGTCGAGACGTCGTCGTCGCCGAGCAGGGCCTGGAGCGTGGTGGCGACGTCTCGCACGCCGACCCCGAGGTCGCTTGCGCGGTTGCGGTCGATCTCGATGTCGAGCTGCGGCTTGTTGAGCAACAGGTTGCTGCGCACGTTGAAGGCGCCCGGCATCTCGCCCGTGATGCGGCGGGCGATCTCGTCCGCGTAGCCGGCCAGGCCCGCGATCTCGGGACCCTGCACGACCAGCGCGACGGGAGCGGCGCCGAAGCCCCGCCCGAGCGAGGGGAACTCGGTCGGGAAGGCCTGGCTGCCAGTCACCGACCACAGCTCGCCGCGCAGCGATTCGACGATCTCCCGGGCGCTGCGCTCGCGCTCCTCCGAGAGCGAGGCCATCACGATCCCCTCGTTGACGAGCCCCGGCGCGCCGATCCCGAGCGCGATCACCGAGAAGTAGCGGTCCATCTCCGGGGTCGCTGCCTGCGCCACCTCCTCGACCTGGCGCTGGTAGCGGTTCGTGTACTCGATGGTGCTGCCCTCGGGCGCACGCGTGAAGATCATGAAGCCGCCGCGGTCGCTGGCCGGGATGAACTCGCGCTCCACCGCGCCGGCGAAGAGCATCAGCAGCCCGAGCAGGAACCAGAGTCCACCGACCGCGATCGTGAGCCCGCGCCGGCGGAAGCTCGTGCGCAGCGTCGTGGTGTAGAGGTCCTCGAGCCCCTGCGAAGCGCGCGCCAGCGCCCGCGTCACGCCTCGCTCGGGCTCGGCCGCACGAAGCACGCGCGCGCACAGGGCGGGCGAGAGCGTCAGCGCCACGAAGCCCGAGATCGCGACGGCGGCCGCGACCGTGACCCCGAACTCCCCGAACAGCTGCCCCGTCGTGTCGCTCAGGTACGCGAGCGGCAGGAACACCGCGACCACCGACACCGTCGCGGCGACGACCGCGAAGGAGATCTCGCGCATGCCCTTCACCGCCGCCTCGCGCGGCGGCGTGCCGGCCTCGATCCAGCGCACGATGTTCTCGAGCACGATGATCGCGTCGTCCACCACCAGGCCGATCGAGAGCGTGAGCCCCATCAGCGTCAGCACGTTGATCGTGAAGCCCGCGAAGTAGAGGATCGAGAAGCTGCCGAGGATCGAGACCGGGATCGCGACGGCGGGGACGATCGTGGCGCGCAGGGTGCGCAGGAACAGCCAGATCACGACCAGGACCAGGACGACCGCCTCGACCAGCGCGTGGATCACGCCCGCGATCGAGTCGCGGATGAAGGTCGAGCCGTCGAAGGCGACCGTGAGCTCGACGCCGGGCGGGAGCTCCGAGGCCAGCCGCTCGAGCTCCGCGTGCACCTCGTCCGCCACGGCCACCGTGTTGGCCTTCGCGAGCTTCACGACGCCCAGGCCCACGGCCGGCTTGCCGTTGAAGCGCACGATCTTGCGCTCCGTCTCGGGACCGACCTCGACCCGCGCCAGGTCGCGCAGGCGGACCGGCCAGCCCTCCACGTCGGCGATGATCAGCTCCTCGAAGGCCGCCGCCGTGTCGAGCTCGCCGAGCGTACGGACCGTGAACTCGCGCTCGCTGCCTTCGATCCGGCCCGACGGGATGTCCACGTTCTCGCGGCGCAACGCCGCCGTCACGTCGGCCACCGTGAGCTGGTAGGAGGTGAGCCGGTCGTTGTCGATCCAGATCCGCATCGAGCGGCGGCGCTCGCCGGCGATCATCACGACGCCGACGCCGGGCAGCTTGGCGAGCCGGTCCTGGACCAGGTTCTCCGCGATGTGGGTGAGCTCGATCTGGTCCCTGCCGCCGTGGAGCGCCAGCCACACCACCGGGCTCGCGTCGGCGTCCTGCTTGGCGACGATCGGCTCGTCGACGTCCTCGGGCAGCCGGCTGCGCGCGCGCGCCACCCGGTCGCGTACGTCGGCGGCGGCCAGGTCGGGATCGCGCGAGAGCTCGAACTCGATCGTGATGCTGGAGACCTGCTCACGGGAGTTCGAGGTCAGGTGATCGATGCCCTCGATGCCGATCAGCTCGTCCTCGAGCGGCTCCGTCACCGACGCCTCGACGACCTCGGATGCCGCGCCCGGGTAGACGGTCGTGACCGACACGACCGGGGCGTCGACGTCGGGCAGCTCGCGGTTGGGCAGGCGCCAGAGCGCGATCCCCCCGAGCAGCGTGATCAGGATCGAGAGCACGCTCGCGAAGACCGGGCGCTCGACGCAGATCTCGGAGAGCCGCACGCGTTCAGGCCCCGCCCGGCGCGCCCGCCGCGGCGCGCGGCGCGGCCGGCCCGCCGCTGGCGGCCACCGGCGTCACCTTCTCGCCCGCGCGCACCTTGTGGACGCCGGCCGTGACGATGCGGTCGCCCGGGCGCAGCCCGGCCTTGATCTCGACGCGCGCGTCCGCGCGGCCGCCGAGCTCGACGGGCACGCGCTCGGCGCCGTCGTCGCTGTCGATGCGCCAGACGTAGAAGCCCTCCGGATCGCTGACGACCGCCTCCTCCGGCACTAGGAACGCCTCGCGCACGCCGAGCTGCGCCTGCACGGTCGCGAACATCCCGGGCAGCAGCAGGTGCTCGGTGTTCGGCACGCGGCCCTTGACCAGGATCCGCCGGTTCGCGCTGTCCACGGTCGGCGCGACGAACGAGATCGTTCCCGGGAAGCGGCGCCCCGGGTACGCGGCCACCTCGAGCTCGAAGCCGGCGCCGGTCCGGACCTGCGGCAGCACCGCCTCGGGGATCGTGAAGACGAGCTCCATCGGATCGACGGCGTCGATCCGGACCAGCTCGTCGCCAGGCGTCACGCGCGCGCCGGGCGACACCAGGCGCGCGCCCACCCGGCCGTCGAAGGGCGCGCGGACCCGCGTGCGCTCGAGCTCGGCGCGGTAGCGTTCCTCGCGGGCGCGCGCGACGGCGAGCTCGGCGCGGTCGCGCTCGAGCTGGATCTCGGCGGCGACGTTCTCGCTGGCGAGCCGCCGGGTGCGCTGGAACTCGTCCTCGGCGAGCGCGCGCTCGGCGATCGCCTCGTCGAGACGGGCCGCCTGCTCGTCGTCCCGCAGCTGGAAGAGCACCGCGCCCTGCTCCACCGCCTCGCCCTCGCGGAAGCCCACGGTCTCGACCACGCCCGCGATCTCGGGCTTCAGTACCACCCACTCGTCGGCCTGCAGCTCTCCGAGCAGCGCGGCCGTCTCCTGGAACGGCTCGGGGCGCAGCGTCACCACCTCGACGGCGGGCGGACGCGGCCCGGGCCCGCCCGACGCGCCGGCCGCCGGTTCCTCGCTCCCGCAGGCGCACACGAGCGCGAGCGCCAGCGCCAGCGCCGAGAGGAGGCCGGGAGGGGGAGGTGCCGAGCGGGGCACGCCGCGGGGGCCGACCCGAGCGCCCCCCGGTGCCAGGTGGAACACGGGGCAAGGCTATCGAAGGCCCGCACGGGTCGCCCCCCATCCCGCGGACGCAAGAGGCCACCCGCCTCCCCCGCGTTATGATTCGCGGCCGCTCGCCCCCCGGAGGTACACCGCTCCCGTGCACGTGCTCTGCCTCGACCTCGAGGGCGTCCTCGTCCCGGAGATCTGGATCGGCGTCGCCGAGCGCACGGGAATCGCCGAGCTGCGCGTCACCACCCGTGACGAGCCCGACTACGACAAGCTGATGCGCCGCCGCCTCGCGATCCTCGAGCGCGAGGGCCTGGGACTCCCCGACATCCAGGCCGTGATCGACGCGCTCGGGCCCCTGCCCGGCGCGCGCGACTTCCTCGACTGGGCGCGCGAGCGGCTCCAGGTGTTGATCCTGTCCGACACCTTCTACGAGTTCGCCCGGCCGCTCATGCGGGCGCTCGGCTGGCCCACCCTGCTCTGCCACCGGCTGGTCGTGGCGGAGGACGGCCGCATCGCGGACTACCGGCTCCGCCAGCCCGACCAGAAGCGCGAGGCGGTGCGGGCCCTCCATGGCCTGCGCTTCCGCGTGGTCGCGGCCGGCGACTCCTACAACGACACCGCCATGCTGGCCGAGGCCGACGCCGGCATCCTGTTCCGCCCGCCCGACAACGTGATCCGCGAGTTCCCCCGGTTCCCGGTGACCCGCGACTACGCGGAGCTGCGCGCCGCCGTCGAGAAGGCAACGGCGGAGTTCCCGTGAGCGACGGCTTCGCGCTGCGCGACGACGAGCGAGGCTCCTGGGAGCGCGACGGGTTCTTCCTGCGCGCGCGCGTCTTCTCCGGACAGGAGGTCGAGACGCTGCGCGCCGCCGCCGAGCGCGTAGCCGTCGTCGCGGCCCGGATCGCCGCCAGCGAGGGCCGCGCCTACGAGGTCGACGGCAACCGCTACGCCGACGCCGGAGACATGACGGTGCAGTACGAGCACGGACCCGGCTCCGGTCCCAAGGGGCACGGCGGCACGCCGGCCCTGCGCGTGGTCGAGCCCTTCCATCACCTCGACCCCGTCTTCGAGCACCTCGTCGCGGATCCCCGCCTCGTCGAGCCGATGTGCGGCCTGGTCGGCGCCGAGCGCGTGGCGCTGTGGACCGACAAGCTCAACTTCAAGCGGCCCGAGGAGGGCTCGGCCTTCCGCTGGCACCAGGACTCGCCCTACTGGGCCCACGTGAGCCGCCATCTCGACCGGCTCCCGAACCTCATGCTCGCGCTCGACGACGCCGACGAGGGCAACGGCTGCCTGCGCGTGGTGCGCGGCAGCCACCGGCGCGGGCTCCTGCCCGGCCGGCAGGGAGACGGTGTGCTCGGTCCCCTCTTCACGGATCCGCACGCCTTCGACGAGCGCGAGCAGGTCGCTGCGGTGATGCCCGCCGGGAGCCTGCTCTTCTTCAGCCCCCACACCGTCCACGGCTCGCAGCCGAACCGCTCGCACCGCGCGCGCCGCGCCTGCGTCATCACCTACCAGCCGCCCGGCTTCGACATGTTCAAGCTGCGCGGGCGGCGCGAGCTGGGGGTCGGAACACCCGCGTGAGCCGGCAGGAGCCTCGGGCATGACGGAGCTCAGCGACGCGCTGGTCGTGACCGGCGGCGCCGGCTTCATCGGCTGCAACTTCGTGCGCACCGCGCTGGCCCACGGCGCGCCCCGCGTGGTGGTGCTGGACCTGCTCACCTACGCCGGCAGCCTCGAGAACCTGCGCGGGCTGCTCGACGACGGGCGCGTCGCCTTCGTGCGCGGCGACATCGCCGATCCCGAGCTGGTGACGCGGGTCTATCGCGAGCACCGCCCGCGCGCAGTCGTGAACTTCGCCGCCGAGAGCCACGTCGACCGCTCGATCGACGGGCCGGCGCCGTTCCTGCGGACCAACGTGATGGGGACCTTCCAGCTCCTGGACGGCGCGCGCGCGCTGCTCGCCGGGGCCGACGCCGCGGCGCGCGAGCGCTTCCGCTTCCTGCACGTCTCGACCGACGAGGTCTTCGGCTCGCTCGGGCCCGAGGGCGCCTTCCGCGAGGACACGCCCTACGCCCCGAACTCGCCCTACTCCGCCACCAAGGCCGCCGCCGACCACCTGGTGCGCGCCTGGCGGGAGACCTACGGCGTGCCCACGCTGATCACCAACTGCTCCAACAACTACGGCCCCTTCCAGTTCCCCGAGAAGCTGATCCCGCTGATGCTGCTCACCGCGCTCGAGGGCGGCGCGCTGCCGATCTACGGCGACGGCGGCAACGTGCGCGACTGGCTGCACGTCGAGGACCACTGCGAGGGCATCTGGCTCGCGCTCGGGCGGGGCCGGCCGGGCGAGAGGTACAACATCGGCGGCAGCAACGAACGCACGAACCTCGAGCTCGTGGACCTCCTGTGCGCCGAGCTCGAGGCGCAGCGTCCAGCGCGCGACAACGCGGCCCTGCGCAGCAAGGGCATCGCCGACTACGCGGCGCTCCGCACCTTCGTCGCGGATCGGCCCGGGCACGACCGCCGCTACGCGATCGACTCGACCCGGATCCGCCGCGAGCTCGGCTGGGCGCCACGCCACGACCTGGCGAGCGGGCTGCGCCACACCGTGCGCTGGTACCTCGAGAACGGCGACTGGTGTCGGGCGATCCAGCGCGAGCGCTACCAGCGCCAGCGCCTCGGGCTCGGCGATCCGGCCTCTGCCGGCGCCGGCCCGTAGCGCAGCGCCGCCCTCCCTGCCCGAGCGTCGCAGGCTCGAGAAGACACGCAGCGCAGCCGGCGGCCTCTGGGCCCCGCGGCTAGAGCCCGTCCTGGCCGGACGGCGGATCGCGCGGCTCGGCGACCCGGATCGGCACGCGAGCGCGGAGCTCGTCGAGGTGCGCGCGGACCGCGCGCTCGTGCTCCCGTTGCAGCCAGAGGTTGCGCAGCTCGGGGCGGATCTCCTCGAAGGACGGGAGCGCGCCGTCGCCGCGCGCGACGACGCGGAGCACCCACCAGCCCTCAGCGCTGCGCACGGGCTCGCTCACCTCCCCGGGCGCGAGCCCCGCCAGCGCCTCGACGGCCGGCGCCGCGAGCCGCGAGCGCAGCAGCGCCTGCGGAAGCGGCGCGGCCGGCAGCGGCGGATCGAGCTGCGCCCCTTCGGCCGCGGCCAGCGCGCCGAGCGCCTCGCCCGCACGCGCGCGACCGGCGAGCGCGAGAGCCCGGGCGCGGGCCGCGGCCTCCTCCGTGCTCCCGCTGCCCGGCGCGACCCGGACCAGCGCCGCCTCCACCTGCAAGCCACCCGGCCGCCGCCACTGCTCGCGGGTCTCGGCATGGAGCGCCTCGAGCGCCGCGTCGTCGGGCTCCCGGCCGCCGCCCTGCGCGCCGATCCCCTCGAGCACGGCCGACACGATCGCACGTCGGGCGGTGGGCTCGCGCCGGGCGAGCCCGAGCGCCAGCCCCTCGCGTAGCAGCAGCTCCTCGTCGATCAGGCGCTCGAGGAGCTCCCGGCGCGCGGCGGCATCGAGCTCGAGCTCGCCGCGCTGGCTCGCCACCGCCGCGGCGAGCCGCGCGAAGGCCTCCTGCGAGATCGGCTCGCCGTCCACCCAGGCGACCGCGTCATCCTCGGGTGCGGGCGCCGTCCCCGGCGGAGCCGGCGGCCCGCCCCGGAGCAGCGCCAGCGCCGCCAGCACCACCCCGGCCAACGCCCCGGCCACGAGCCGGCGCCGCGCGCGTGCCGTCGGGTCGTCGCTCACGAGCCCGGCGGCTCCGCCTCGCGACCCCGCGGGCCAGATGCTGCGCACCCTGCGTCATGACCCAGAGGGCCAGGTGCTGCGCACCCTGCCTCATGACCCAGAGGGCCAGGTGCTGCGCACCCTGCGTCCGCATACGCCTCGGCTCGGAACGCCTCGACGTCCACGACCGCGCCCGTCTCCCGCGCGCGCTCGGCCGCGAAGCCGATCAGGTGGCTCCCGAGCGCGGAGCGGCCCGACGCGCGCACCGCGTCGCGGCGGCCGCCGGCGACCAGCGCGCTGAAGTGCGCCATCAGCCCCTCGTCGCCGCCGAAGTGGCCGAGCACGCCTCCGCCCACCTCGTGGTGCTCGACGCCGATCACGCCCGGGTGCGAAACCTCGATCACGCCGCCGTCGAGCAGGCCGCGCAGCTCGCCGCGGGTGCCGGTCACCCGGATCGTGCGCTGCTCCCGGGCGGCGAGGCCGTGCAGGGCGAAGCTCGCGGTGAGGCCACCTGCGAACTCGAGCGCCACGACCTGATGGTCGAGCACGTCGTTGTCGCAGCGGTACACGCAGCGGCCGTAGCGGCCCCCTTCGAGGGCGCGGCGGCGCGCCGCGCGGCTCGGATCCGCGGACACGTCGACCCACGGCCAGTGCCGCGCCAGCGCGTCGTCGGGGTCGACGTAGAAGCGCACGGCGTCGTGGGGGCAGCGCTCCCTGGCCGGGCAATCGTCGGTGCAGCGCTCGGGCGCGCCCGGCGGCGCCTGCTCGGGCCGGTAGTGGGAAAGTGCCCCGAACGAGGCGACGCGCCGCGCCGGCCGGCCGGCGAGCCACGCGATCAGATCGAGGTCGTGGCAGGCCTTGGCGAGCAGGATCGGCGCCGCGATGGCGCGGTTGCGGAAGCGGCCGCGCACGAAGGAGTGGGTCATGTGCCAAGCCGCCACGTGCTCCTTCAGGTCGAGGTGCAGCAGCTCGCCGAGCACGCCCGAGGCGACGATCTCGTGGACCTTCTCGTAGAAGGGCGTGTAGCGGAGCACGTGGCCGATCTGGAGCAGCCGCCCCGCGCGCTCGGCGGCCTCCACCACCCGCACGCACTCGGCCGGGGTCGGCGCGATCGGCTTCTCGAGCAGCACGTCGTAGCCGCGCGCGAACGCCGCCAGGGCCGGCTCGGCGTGCAGCGTGTCGCTGGTGGCGATGATCGCGATGTCCGCGAGGCGCGGCGACCCGAGGCATTCCTCCCAGTCGCGGAAGCACCGCTCGGGAGGAATCCCGTGCCCGGTCGCGACGGCCTCGCGGCTGTGCTCGTCGGGCTCGGCGACGGCGACCACGCGGAGCCGATCGGGGTGCCGGTGCGCCCAGTGTGCGTAGACGAGGCGGCCGCGGTTGCCGGCACCGATCACGACGGCGCTGGGAGCGCTCAAGTGCTAGTCCTTCGCGGCTCATGAGCGACGTCCGGGACGACGAGAGACCCGCGGATCCGATCGACGCCGGCGCCGCGCCCGAGCCGGACGTGCGCCGCGTCGTCGAGAGGCTCGGGATCGGCAGCTACGGGCGCCACCTGTTCCTGTGCACCCATGGCGATTGCGCCTCCGACGAGCAGGCCCGGACGTCGTGGAAGTACCTGAAGCGACGCCTGCGCGAGCTCGGCCTCGAGCGCGCGCCGGGCGGAGTCTACCGGACCCGGGCCAGCTGCTTCCGCATCTGCCGGGACGGTCCGATCGCGCTCGTCTATCCCGACGGGATCTGGTATCGCGCCTGCACGCCCGAGAACCTCGAGCGGATCCTCCAGGAGCACCTGATCGGCGGCCGGCCCGTGGAGGCGCTCGTGATCGCGCGCAACCCGCTGCCCGCGCCGCCGGGCAGCGCCGGCGCCCCGGCGGGTGGGAGCGCATGAGGGCGGTGCTGCTGCGCGGGCGCGAGTACCCCGCGCTCGACGCGGTCGGCGAGACCGGCGCGGAGGGGGTGGCAGCCGCGATCACCCGCGGCGGCGCCGTCAAGCCCTACCCCCACACCGACCCGAACGAGGACGCTGCCCTGGTGGCCGGGGGCACGCGCGGGGCGCTGGTGGCGGTGGCCGACGGGCACTGGGGGTTCCGCGGCGCGGAGGCTGCGCTCGAGGCGCTGCTCGCGGCGGCGGGCGCGTGGCTCGACGGCCCGCCGCTCGGCACCGACGGCTGGTACCAGGCGGCGCTGCACGCGCTGGTGCTGGCCAACGACGCCGTCCTGGCCGAGCAGCGCGAGAAGGCCCGTGCGCGCACGACGCTGTCCTTCGCGCTCGCACGTCCGGAGGAGGACCTGCTCGTGCACGCGGCGCTCGGCGACAGCCACCTCTTCGTGGTCGACGCGATCGTCGCGGCGGAGATCCCGCGCGCGCGCAAGCCGACCTTCCTCGGCGCGGGGCCGCTGCGCGCCTCGGTGGCGGAGAAGCACGCGCGGATCGGGGTCCGGGCACTCGACCGCCCGCTCGCGATCGTCGCGGCGACCGACGGCCTCTCCGAGCGCGCCATCGGCGTCGCCGACCCGGCCGGCGCCGTCTTCGCCGCCGTGGCCGCCGCCGCTCCGCAGCCGCCCGCCCGCCGCGCCGCCGCCGCCGCCCGCGGCGTCGTCGACGCCGCCCTCGCCGCCCACCGCGCCCACGCCGCCGGCGACAACGTCGCCGTCGCCTGCGCCTGGCTGGGGACAGGCCCGGCGATCCGGCGATTCTCGCCGGATCCCTCCTAGGCGGGGCCCCCGGAATCGCCGGATCGCCGGGACTGTCCCCGGAGCAGGGAGGCGACGCGGGCGGCGATGGCGGGGGCGGCGGTGAGGCCGGGGGACTCGATCCCGATCAGGTTGACGAGGCCGGGCAGGCCGTCGGCGGACGCCTCCTCGACGACGAAGTCGCGGAAGCCCTCACCGGGCCCGGCGAGCTTCGGGCGAACGCCGGCCTGGTCGGGGCGCAGCCACTCGGCGCGCAGGCCGGGCAGGTAGCGGCCGGCGGCCGCCGCGAAGGCCTGTGCCTTGGCCGGATCGACGTCGTAGCGCGGGCGCTCGACGTACTCGGCGTCGGGCCCGAAGCGGATGCGACCTCCGAGGTCGAGGGTCACGTGGACGCCGAGGCCGGCGCCGGCCGGCAGTGGATAGACGAGCCGCCCCACCCGCAGCGGCGCGCCGGGCGCCAGCGCGAAGTAGTCGCCCTTGCAGGGTCGCAGCCGCCAGCCGCGCGCGTCGACGTCGATGCCGGCGAGCGCCGCCACGCGATCGCTCTCGAGCCCCGCCGCGTTCACGAGGGCCCCGCACGAGAGCGTGACGCGCAGGCCACCCGGGTCGATCGCCTCGACCCGGAAGCCCTCCGGGTGCCTCTCGATCGACACGACCTCGTGTCGGAGCGCCAGCCAGGCGCCATGGGCCTCGGCCTCGGCCAGCCACGACAGGCAGAGAGCGTGCGCGTCCACGATCCCGGTGTCGGGCGAGACCAGCGCCGCCACCGCACGCACCGCCGGCTCGAGCCGGCGCACCACCGCGCCGTCGACGAGCTCGAGGCCGGGCGCACCGTTCGCGGTGCCGAGCGCGTGCAGCCGCTCGAGCGCCGCGCGCTCGCCCTCCTCCACCGCCACCACCAGCTTGCCGAGGCGCCGGCAGGGGATGCGCAGCCGCTCGCAGCGCTCGTAGACGCGCTCGCGCCCCTCGCGGCACAGGCGCGCCTTCCACGAGCCAGCCGGGTAGTAGAGACCCGCGTGCAGGACCTGCGAGCTGCGGCTGGTGGTCTCGCGGGCGATCCCCGCGCCCCGCTCCAGCACCGCGACCGTGTGCCCCGCCGCAGCCAGCGCCGCCGCCGTCGCGAGCCCGACGGCGCCCGCTCCGGCGATCGCGACGTCGAGCTCGGCCCGCACCCGGCCCCGGCTAGAGCGGCGCCGGGCCGAAGGCACCCGCGTAGCGCGCCCGGATCGTCGCGAGATCCGCGCTCACCGACTGGGTGCCGCGCTGCTCGACCGCGAGCGTCCCCATGACGCTGCCGAGCCGTGCCGCGGTCTCGAGAGGCAGGCCGCGCTCGAGGCCGACCAGGAGCCCGGCACGGAAGGCGTCGCCGCAGCCGGTCGGATCCACCACTTGCGCGGCCTTCACGGCCGGCACGTCCGTGCGCGCACCGCCCTCGAGGATCGTCGAGCCCTCCGCGCCGCGCGTCACCACGATCGCGCCCGCGCGCGCCGCCAGCGCCTGCTCGCCGAGGCCCGTGCGGTCGAGCGTCACCGCCCACTCGTAGTCGTTCACGACGTAGACGCGCGCGCCGGCCAGGAACTCGAGGAGTCCGGGACCGTCGAAGTTGATGAGCTGCTGGCCCGGGTCGCAGACGAGCGGCACCCCGCGCGCCTTCAACGTGGCCGCGTGGCGGCGCATCGCCTGGTTGTCGTCGGGCCCGACCAGCGCCACCGACACGCCCGGCAGGAAGCGCTCCACGTCGATCCCGCTCGCGCGCTCCATCGCGCCCGGGTGGAAGGCGACGATCTGGTTGTCGTCGAGGTCGGTGGTGATGAAGCACTGCGCCGTGTAGGCATCCTCGAAGACCGCGATCCCGTCGCGGCGGATGCCGCGCGCATCGAGCGACTGCGCGTAGGGGCCGAAGTCACGCCCCGCCGCCGCGACGATCAGCGGGTCCCCGCCCAGGAGCTTCACCCCGTGGGCGATGTTGCCGGCGCAGCCGCCCTGGAACTCGTCGAGCGTCGGCACGTGGAAGCTGATGCTCAGGATGTGCAGCTTCTCGGGAAGGATGTGGTTCTTGAAGCGGTCCTGGAAGACCATGATGCGATCGATCGCGAGCGAGCCGGTGATCAGGATCGACATGCCGGGGCCCTCCGAGCCGCGCAGTCTGCCAGCCGCGGGCATCGGGAACCAGAGGGGCGCTCGTGCCCGTGGGCCCGCCGCCGGCGCCCCCGGCGGAGCCGAGGTGCCGCCGGTAGACTGCGCCCGTGCGCATCTCGGAGCTCTACCGCCGCGGCGGCCCGGTCGTCTCCTTCGAGTTCTTCCCGCCGAAGACCGAGGCGGGCTACGACTCGCTCTACCGCACGATCGCGGACCTGAAGCGGCTCGGGCCGGGCTTCGTGTCGGTGACCTGGGGCGCGGGCGGCTCGACGCGGCGGCGCACCGCGGAGCTCGTGGTGCAGATCCAGCGCGAGCTCGGGCTCACGGCGATGGCGCACATGACCTGCGTCGGCTCGCCGGCGGAGGAGCTCGCCGAGACCCTCGACGCGCTGGCGCGCGAGGGCATCGAGAACCTGCTCGCGCTGCGCGGCGACCCCCCGCGCGACCAGCCCGATTTCCGCCCCGTCCCGGGCGGCTTCGCCTACGCCGACGAGCTCCTGCGCTTCGTCCGCTCGCGCTGGGGCTTCTGCCTGGGCGGCGCCTGCTACCCGGAGACGCATCCCGAGGCCGCGAGCCCCGAGGCCGATCTCGCGAACCTGGTCCGCAAGGTCCACGCGGGCGCCGAGTTCCTGATCACGCAGCTCTTCTTCGACCCCGCCGACTACTTCGCCTTCGTCGCGCGCGCCCGCGCCGCCGGCATCGAGGTGCCGATCGTGCCCGGCATCATGCCGGTGATCTCGGCACACAACGCCCGGCGCATGGCGAGCCTGAACGGCGCTGCGATCCCGCCGGCGCTCGAGGCACGCCTCGCCGCCGCCGGCGAGGACGAGGCCGCCACGCTCGAGGTCGGGGTTGCATGGGCGACCGAGCAATGCCGGACCCTGCTCGAACACGGCGTGCCGGGCCTGCACTTCTACACGCTCAACCGCTCGCCGGCGGCGCGCCGCGTGTACGAGAACCTGTTCGGCCGATGAAGCCGCTGCGAATCGCCGTGCTGCTCTCCGGGGAGGGCACGAGCCTCGAGAGCCTCTGCGAGCGTATCGACGCCGGCGAGGTACCGGCCCGGGTGGTGGTCGTGATCGCGTCGAAGGAGGACGCCGGCGGGCTGCGCCGGGCGGCGCGGCGCGGGATCCCGGCGCGCGCGCTGCCGCGCAAGTCGTTTCCGGACGCGCGCGCCTTCGACGACGCGATCCACGCCGAGCTCGCGCGCCACGAGGTGGACCTCGTGGCCCTGCTCGGCTTCCTCTCGATCTTCGAGCTGCGCGGCCGCTTCGAGGGCCGCTGCATCAACGTCCATCCCGCGCTGATCCCCGCCTTCTGCGGCCGTGGCATGTACGGCCACCGCGTCCACGAGGCGGTGCTCGCCGCCGGCGTGAAGCTCTCCGGCGCCACCGTCCACTTCGCCGACGACCACTACGACAGCGGCCCGATCCTGCTCCAGGAGGCCGTGCCCGTGCTCGAGGACGACACCCCCGACACGCTGGCGGCGCGCGTCCAGGCGGTCGAGCGCCGCCTCGTGCCCGAGGCGATCCGCCTGATCGCGGCGGGCCGGGTCACGATCGAAGGCCGGCGCACCCGCATCGCGCCCGCGTAGGGCCAGCTCAGCGCGGGCTCCCGCCGCACACGGGGCGTGCGGATCCCGCTCGCCTGGCGAGCATCGCGAGCGCGCCCGCAGCCGCGAGCCCCGCGAGCGGCGGCGAGGGCTCGGGCACCTGGTAGTCCACGAGGACGCTGTCCTCGCCCACCGTGACCTGGCGCACGCGCGCCGGCACGCCGGCGCCCGCGAACGCGACTTGGAAGGTGCCGGGGCTCGTCACCGGGATCGCGAAGCCGCCGCCCGCGGCGGTCACGGCGAAGAAGCCGCCCGCGTCGGGCACGACGCCGACGCCGCCGAGGCCCTCGCCGGGGTCGTAGCCGCCGTCGCCGTCGAGGTCCTCCCAGACCGTGCCGACCAGGAAGCGGTCGTGGTGGTCCGCGAACAGCGGGTTCGCGTCGGCGTGGCTCGCCACCGCGACCAGCGGGCCGAGCAGGTCGCCGGCGTCCGGATCCGGGAGCACGGCGATCCCGACGTTCGAGAGCGCGCCGAGCAGGATCGCGCGGTTCGGGCGGCCGTCGGCCATGCCGCCGGGGCCCGCGCCCCAGTTGGCGGCCCACGCGGCGTGGCCGTGGACGGGGTTCGCCGCGAAGCCGTAGGCGTTGCCTGCGACCGCTCCGATCGAGGGATAGACGAAGCCCGCCGGCAGGATGCGGTCGAGCTGGCCCGGCACGAAGGCGGCGTCGGCGTCGATCATCGCCTGGGCGTGGTCGCGCGACGCCGTCCACAGGCGGCGGTCGAAGGCGGCCGGCGGGCTCGGCGGCAGCGCCGCGAGCTCGGCCTCGAGCAGGTCGAGGTCGGTCGCGAAGACGTCGTAGGAGAGCTGCACCAGCGGGTCGTCGAGCGCAGGCAGCCGGGCGCCCTCGGCGGCGGGATCCTGGCGGGCGCGGTTCATCTGCCAGAGCCAGGCCTGCTCGAGCCCGTCGGGATGCGCACCGTCGGCCGTCCGGTGGAGCGCCCACTCGACCTGCGGCGCAGCGGCGGCCTCGCTGCACGGGACGAGGACGAGGAGGAGCGCCGCGGCGGACCTCACGTCCGCTCCTCGATCAGCTCGACCTTGTAGCCGTCGGGATCCTCGACGAAGGCGATCACCGTGGTCCCGTGCCGCATCGGGCCCGGCTCGCGGGTGACCCGCACACCGCGCGCGCGCAGCGCCTCGCAGGTGGCGTGGATGTCGGGAACCCCGATCGCGACGTGGCCGAAGGCGGTGCCGAGCTCGTAGTCGCGGGCGCCCCCCTCCTGCGCCGCGGAGCGCTCTTGCGCAGGCCAGTTGTAGGTGAGCTCGAGGACGGCGGTCTCGGACTCGGGGCCGTAGCCGACGAAGGCGAGGGTGAAGCGGCCGCCCGGGTAGTCCTTGCGGCGCAGCAGCTCCATGCCGAGGCCGTCGCAGTAGAAGCGCAGCGCGCGGTCGAGGTCCCGGACCCGGAGCATCGTGTGCAGCAGCCGCATGGCCCGGGGGAGTCTAGCCCCAGCGTTGCAGCGCTCGACCCGTCGGGAAGATCGATTGACGGATGGCGAAAACAGAGCGAAAGTACGGCCATGTCGTTGCCCGGGCCGCGCTCCGATTCTTCCGTCCGGCGGGCCCGGCTCGTCCGGCTCCACCCCACGCTCCGCACCGGCAGCCGGCTGGCCGAGGACCTGGCCGAGCAGGCCCGGACGCCCCGGCTGGCAACCGGCCATGCCGCGGTCGATCACCTGCTCGGCGGCGGCTTCCTGCGCGGGCGGCTCGCCGAGATCACGGGTCCGCTCTCCTCGGGCCGCACCTCGCTGGCCGTGGCGCTCGCGGCCACCGCCACCCGCGCCGGCGAGGTGGTCGCCTGGATCGACCCCTCCGACGCGCTCGACCCCGCCTCGCTGGAGGCGGCGGGCGTCGTCGGCGAGCGCCTGCTCTGGGTGCGGCCCACCCGGACCGGCGACGCGCTGCGCTGCGCCGAGCGCCTGCTGCTCGCGCGCGGCTTCGCCCTGGTCGTCCTCGATCTCGACGTCCCCGGCGCCCGCACCGGCGCCTGGCTGCGCCTCACCCGCTGCGCCTCGGCGAGCGCGACGGCGCTGGTGCTGCTCGGCCGGGAGCCGGCGCTCGGCTCCTTCGCAGCACTGGCCGTGGACCTGCGGGTGACCCGGCTGCGCTTCGCAGAGCGCCCGGCGTGGCTCGAAGGGCTCGAGGCGCGTCTGGCGCTGGTGCGGCGCCGTTCCGGAGCCACCGGGGGCGGCTTCGCCCCCGTCTGCTGGAAGGTCCCCCCCGTTGCCCGTGATCCCCTCGAACCCGGCGCGGACGCCTCGTAGCCTCCTACCGCAATCGGTGTCGGCGAGCACGGAACCGCGCGGCACGCGCAGCCAGCACGACCAGGGTGAGGCTGGCACCCAGGCCCGACGCGGTGCTGCCCGGCGCAGGCACCACGACGGCGGACGCGAGGTCGTAGTCGACGAGCAGGCTCGTCGCGCCCACCGTCGCCTGGACCGTGTGGAGCGGGACGCCGCCGCCCGAGAACTCCACCGTCACGGGGCCCGGCTCCAGGATCGGCAGCGCGTAGCCGCCGCCGGCGGCGGTCACCGCGAACCAGGGGCCGCGCGACGGCACGACGGTGACGCCCTCGATGCCCTCGCCCGGGTCGTAGCGATCGTCCTCGTCGAGATCCTGCCAGACCGTCCCGACCAGGAAGCGGTTGTAGTGGTCGGCGGCCGCCGTCGAGGCGCGGGCGTAGTTGCCCGTCACCACCGAGCTGCCCACCCGCGTGACGGGATCCAGCTCCGGCACCGCGGCGATCCCGACGTTCGTGTAGTCGCCGTCGATGCTCATGATCGCCTTGCGATGGCCGCGCCCCGCCTGCATGCCGGTGCCGTCGCTGCCGCCCCAGTCGATGTTGAAGGCGGCGTGGCCGTAGAGCGCCTCGCGCGCGTAGGAGAACACGTTGCCGCGCAGGGCCTGGGCGTGGAAGCCGGCCTCCTCGACCCGGTCGAACTGCCCCTGGTGGTCCTGGGCGTCGCGCGCGATCAAGCCGAGGGAGTGCGCGAGCGCGGCCTCGTAGAGGCGCGCGTCGAAGGCGGCCGGGGGCTTCGGCGCGAGTGCGGCGAACTCCTGCTGCAGCAGCGCGAGGTCCACCCCGAAGTAGACGACCGCCTGGGCCACGCCGAACTCGTCGAGGCCGGCCAGGAAGACGCCCTCGGCCGGTGGATCCTGGCGGGCGCGGTTCATCAGCCACACGTAGGTCTGCTCGACGCCGTCGGGGTGCGTGCCGCCGGCGGTCTTGTGCAGGGTCCACTCGCCCAGGAGCTCCGCGCTGCCGCCGCCCGCGCGCGGAGCGGGAAGCGGGGGCGCAGGCTCGGGCACACCCTCGAACCGGGGCGGATCCGGCGCCGGGGCCTGCTGGGCTCCGGCAGCGGGCGCCAGCCAGGCGGCCGCGACCAGGGCGGCGATCCCGCGTGCACGCACCATCCCCCGCCCCTCCCGCGGAACCCATCGGCCATCGGGATGGCGGCCCGGTGACCGGCGTCACCCGCATCGGAAGCCGCCGGGTGGCATGCCTGCTGGCGCCCGACCTGCCGGTGGCGGCGGCGCTGCGGGCCCGGCCGGAGCTGGCCGGGCTGCCGCTCGTGATCGCCTCGGAGCCGGGGTCGCGCGGGATCGTGCTGGCCGCGGCGCCGGCCGCGGTGCGGGCGGGCGTGCGGGCGGGCGACGCGCTCTCCCACGCCCGCGCGCGCTGCGCACAGCTCTGCGTACGGACGGCCTCGCCCGCGCTCGAGCGCGCGGCGCGCGGCGCGCTGCTCGACGCCGCGCTCTCGACCTCACCGCGCGCGGCGCTCGCGCCGCCGCACGCCGCCGGCCCGCGCACCGGCGAGGCCACCATACACATCGATGCGTCGGGAAG
>JAPSFT010000019.1 GCA_035063765.1 Deltaproteobacteria bacterium | reverse complement strand
TGATCACGAAGGGCGTCTCGATCAGGTAGAGCGGCCGGTAGAGGTCCTTCAGGATCGCCACGGCCTCGTCGTCGTCGGCGCCGATCACGACCCGGTCGGGCCGCATGAAGTCCCCGATCGCGGCGCCCTCGCGCAGGAACTCGGGGTTGGAGGCGACGCTGAAGCGCTGGCTCCGGCCGGCCGCCCCGAGCTCCTCCTCGATCCAGCCCTTCACCCGGTAGGAGGTCCCGACCGGCACCGTGCTCTTCGTCACCACCACCTTGTAGCCGTCGAGGGCGCGGCCGATCTCGCGGGCCACCGCCTCGATCGCGCTGAGGTCGGTGCCGCCGCCGGCAGCCGTCGGCGTCTGCACCGCCACGAAGACCACGAGCGACCGGCCGACCGCGCTCGCGGTGTCGGTGCTGAACGACAGGCGCTTCTCGCGCACGTTGCGCTGCACCACCGCCTCGAGGCCCGGCTCGTAGATCGGGATCTCCCCGCGCTCGAGGGCGGCGATCTTCGCCGCGTCCTTGTCCACGCAGCACACCTGCACGCCGAACTCGGCGAAGCAGGCGCCCGTCACGAGCCCCACGTACCCGGAGCCGATGATGCAGACGTTCACCTCGCCCCCCCTGCGGCCCGCAGGCTCGCCACGGTGCTCTCGAGGCCCGCGCGCAACGAGGTCGCGGGCTCCCAGCCGAGGAGCGCGCGCGCCCGGCCGAGGTCGGCGAGGCTGTGCCGCACGTCGCCCGCGCGGACCGGCCCGTGGACCGGTGTCACGCGGCTCCCGGCGATCTCCTGGATCATCCCGAGCAGCTCGTTGAGGGTGACCCGCCGGCCGCCGGCCACGTTGACGACCTGCCCGGCCGCCCGCGGCGCGTCGGCGGCGGCGAGGTTTGCGCGCACGGCATCCGCGACGAAGGTGAAGTCCCGCGACTGCTCGCCGTCGCCGTGGATCGTCGGCGGCTCGCCGCGCAGGCAGCAGGTCACGAAGAGCGGGACGACCGCGGCGTAGGCGCTCTTCGGGTCCTGGCGCGGCCCGAAGATGTTGAAGTAGCGGAGCGCCACGGTCTCGAGGCCGTAGAGCTCGTGGTAGAGCCGGCAGTAGACCTCGCCCGCGTACTTCTGGAGCGCGTAGGGCGAGAGCGACGACGCCGGCATGGTCTCGACCTTCGGCAGCACCTCGGTGTCGCCGTAGGCCGACGAGGACGCGGCGTAGACCACGCGGCGAACCCCGGCCTCGCGTGCGGCTTCGAGGATCGTGAGCGTGCCGTCGATGTTGACGCGATTGGTGCGCACGGGCTCCGCGACGCTGCGCGGCACCGACGGGATCGCGCCCTGGTGGAAGACCACCTCGGCGCCGGCCACCGCCTTCGCGGCGGTGGCCGGATCGGCCAGGTCCCCGCGGATCAGCTCGATGCGCGCGCGGGCAGCGGCGAGGTTCGCCTCGCGGCCGCTCGAGAAGTCGTCGAGCACCCGCACCCGCCAGCCCGCCTCGAGCAGCCCGTCCACCAGATGGCTTCCGATGAAGCCCGCGCCGCCCGTCACCAGCGCCTGTCGCTCGCGTCCCGCCGTCACCCTGCCCTCCCGCGCAGCCATCCGGCGAAGCGCTCGATGCCGTCCTCGATCTCGACCGCCGGCGCCCAGCCGAGCGCGGCCTTGGCCGCGGAGACGTCGGCCCAGGTGCGCGGCACGTCGCCCACCTGCGGCGGCAGCCACTCGATCTCGGCCTTGCGCCCGAGGGTGCGCTCGAGCGCCGCCACCACGTCGAGGAGCCGCACGGTACGGCCCGCGCCGAAGTTCAGGATCTCGAAGCCGAGCTCGCTGTCGGTGGCGCGCACCAGCGCCTCCACCAGGTCGTCCACGTAGGTGAAGTCGCGCGTCGCGGAGCCGTCGCCGAAGACCGGGATCGGGCGCCCCGCGGCGATCCGCTCCGCGAACTTGCGGATCGCGAGGTCGGGGCGCTGGCGCGGGCCGTAGGCGGTGAAGATCCGCGCGCACACGATCGGGAGGCCGTGCGCGTGGTGGAAGGTGTGGAGCAGGAGCTCCCCGGCGCGCTTGGTCGCGGCATAGGGCGAGACCGGCCGCTCGACGGGATCGCTCTCCCGGAACGGCCCGCTCGCCTGCTCGCGCTCGCCGTACACCGACGACGAGGAGGCGAAGACCAGCCGCTGCACGCCCGCCCGCACCGCCGCCTCGGCGACGACCGCCGTTCCCCGCACGTTCACGTCGGCGTACTCGGCCGGCCGCTCGAGGCTCGGCCGCACGCCGGCGAGCGCGGCCAGGTGCACGATCGCGTCCACGCCGCCGGCCAGCGCGCGGCCCACCGCCCCGGCGTCGCGGATGTCGCCGACCTCGAGCCGGAAGCGCGGCGAGCGCATCGCTCCCGCCAGGTTCTCGCGCTTGTGCGCCTCGGGGTAGAAGGGATCGAAGGAGTCGAGGGCCACGACCTCGCGGCCCTCGCCGAGCAGGCGGTCCACCAGCGTCGAGCCGACGAAGCCGGCACCGCCCGTGACGAGGACCCGCCCGGGACGGCTCACCGGGCCTCTTCCTCGCGCGAATCGACCGGCTCCTGCGCACCCTGCACCGCGAAGAAGCCGAGATTCCGCAGCAGCCGCAGGGTCAGCACGATCACGAGGGCCAGGAAGACCAGCGCCGCCCAGCCCTCGAGATTGGTGAAGGAGACGGCGATCACGCAGAAGCAGGCGGTCAGGAACCAGATCGAGAGCACCGCGGCGCGATGCGAGCCCTCCGATTCGAGGAGCCGGTGGTGCATGTGCTGGCGATCCGGGGACAGGATCGAGGCCCGCCGGCGGACGCGCCGGTAGATCGACAGGGCCGTGTCCAGGAGGGGAACCGCGAGCGCCAGCAGCGGCACCACGAAGGTCAGCATCGAGGCCTTGCGGTAGCCCTCGAGCGCCAGCAGCGAGAGGTTGAAGCCGATGAAGAGCGCTCCCGTGTCGCCCAGGAAGATGCGTGCCGGCGGGAAGTTGTAGGGGAGGAACCCGAGCAGGGCCCCGACGAAGACGACGCCGATCAGGACGCCGACCGTCTCTCCGGCCTGGAAGCTGATCAGGGTGAGGGTCGTGCCGATGATCACGCCCACGCCCGTGGTCAGGCCGTCGAGCCCGTCCATCAGGTTCATCGCGTTCGTGATCCCGACGATCCACAGGAGCGACACCGCCCAGACCAGCACCGCCGGCAGGGAGAAGACCGTCTGCGTGATGGGGTCGGAGAGGTGCTCGATGCGGAAGCCGTAGAAGATCGCGACGCCGGCGGCACAGAGCTGCCCGGCGAGCTTGGGCCACGCGTTCAGCGGGCGGCGGTCGTCCACCACCCCGAGGGCGAGGAGGATCAGGCTGCCGAGGATCTGGCCCTCGAGGTGCCCGCGGAAGCGGGCGGCGTCGCCGCTCAGCATCGTCGCGACCGAGAGACCGACCAGGAAGCCGAGCGCGACGGCGAGCCCGCCGAGCAGCGGGATGTTCTCGCGGCGGTTCACCTTGCGCTCGTCGGGGCGGTCGATCACCCCGACCGCGCGCGCGAGCCGGCCGACGATCGGCGTCACTGCCGCCGCCACACCCGCGGCGGCCAGCATCGGAATCACCAGACTCACAACGCTCACGATCGTCCCCGCAGCCGGCTCGCTCAGTATCCGTAGCGCTGGCTGTCGGTCACGGCGCCGTTCAGGACCACGCCGAGGATGCGCCGCCGGTCGAGGACGTCGAGCGCAGCCTCCACGTCCTCCTGGGGCGTCTCGTCCGCCCGCACCACCAGGACCACGCCGTCGGCGAGCTCGCTGAGCGCCTTCGCGTCCGGAAGCCCGAGCGTCGGCGGCATGTCCAGGATCACCTGATCGTAGCCGCGCGCCAGCTCCTCGAGCAGCGTCCGCATCCGCTCCGAGCCGAGCAGCTCGGAGGGATTCGAGGGCGTCCCGCGCACGGGCAGCACGTGGAGCTCGCAGCCCTCGACCTTCAGGATCGCGCGGTCGGGCGTGGCCTGGCCCGCGAGGATCTCGGCAAGCCCGAGCTCGGGCCGCAGGCCGAGGGCCGTGTGGACCTTGGGCTTGCGGAGATCACAGTCCACCAGCAGCACGCGGCGGCCGACCGCCATCGAGCTGACCAGGGCCAGGTTCACCGCAGCCGTCGTCTTCCCCTCCCCGGGCAGCGCGCTCGCGATCGCAAGCGTGCGCAGGGGCCGCTGCGCCGCGAGCGAGTCGAGGCGCGCGCGCAGCGACCGGAACTGCTCCGCCACGAACGAGTCGGGATGGAGCAGCGCGATCCGGCGCTTGTTGATGCTCGTGCCGTCCTCGGCCGCCGGCTTGCGCTGGCCGCGCAGGCGCCGGAGCAGCCCGTCGAGGAGGCTCTCGCCGCGGTCCCGCACCGGCGAGACGCCCCCGGTCATCACGGCCTCGGACGGCCGGACCGAGGCGGCACTGCGCGCGGGCCGCTGGGCCTCGGCCTTCTGGAGTGCGTCGTAGACCTTCCCCATGCTCTCTCCCGTCCGCCTCAGCGGAACCAGCCGCGCACGCGCCG
This sequence comes from Deltaproteobacteria bacterium, assembly GCA_035063765.1. NCBI lineage: Bacteria > Pseudomonadati > Myxococcota > Myxococcia > Deltaproteobacteria bacterium. Next base: position 81,987 of record JAPSFT010000019.1, on the reverse strand, counting down.
GCGCCAGCGGCCCGGCGGCGTGGCCGTGACGGCAGGCCGGCCGGCAGCGCCGTCCTCCTGCCCTTCGATCATTCCGAGATCCCGAGCCACCTCTTCGATGTGTCCCCGGTCGATCGTCGCCGTGCCCTGCGAGTACCCGGAGAGCAGGGCGCCGTCGCACAGGACGTTGATCAGCCGGGGGATCCCGCCGCTCCGCTCGTGCAGGGCCTCGACCGCCGAGCGGCGGAAGAGCCCCTTGCCCGTGTAGCCGGCGAGCCGCAGCCGCTCCTCGACGTAGTTCGCCGTCTCGACCAGCGTGAAGGGACGCAGGCGGAAGCGCAGCACGATGCGCTGGCGGAGCTGGCGCAGCTCGGGGAGCTGGAGCTTGCGCTCGAGCTCGGGCTGGCCCACCAGCATGATCTGGATCAGCTTCGAGGTGGCCGTCTCGAGGTTCGAGAGCAGCCGGATCTCCTCGAGCATCTCCGCGGAGAGGTTCTGCGCCTCGTCCACGATCAGGAGCGCCGGCTGGTCCTTGCGGAGCTGCTCGATCAGGAACTCGTTGAGCGCGATCAGGTACTCGCCCTTGGTCGCACAGCGCTGCGGGATGCCGAACTCGTCGAAGAGCAGGCGGAAGAAGTCGAGCGGCTCGAGCCGGGGGTTGAAGAGGAACGCCGAGGCCGTGCCGGGCGCGAGCTGCGCGAGCAGCGCGTGCAGCAGCGTCGTCTTTCCGGTGCCGACCTCGCCCGTGAGCATGACGAAGCCCTTGCGCGCCCGCACGCCGTAGACGAGCGTCGCGAGCCCCTCCTGATGCGCCTCTCCGAGATACAGGAACGCCGGGTCGGGCGTCATCTCGAAGGGCGCGCGGATCAGGCCGTAGTGCTCGAGGTACATGATTCCGTGTCCCGCGACTCAATTGCCCGGAGGCGACTCCGGCGCAGCGGCGCGCGGATTCCCGGCACCCGCCGGCGCTGGCGCCGCGGCCGCCGCCGGTGCCGGAGCGGCGCCCGGCGCGGCCGCCGTTGCCGGAGCCTCCGCGGCGGGGCGCTCCTCGCCACCGAACAGGCGCGACCGGTTGACGTACAGGTATCCCACCACCGAGGCAGCCATGACGGCCCCCGCCACCACCGCGGCCGCGATCGCCTCGCGGATCTGCTTGCGGCGCTGGGCCATCCGTTCGGCGCCGAGCAGGATCGCGGGCACCGACGCCAGGACGGGGATCCGCAGCCGCTCCTGGAGCCCACGGGCGTCGTGGATCGAGGTGTCCGAGACCTCCAGCAGGAACGCCAGGGCAACCCCGAGCGCCAGGCCGACGAAGAGGCCCAGCACGAGGATCAGCGGGCGATTCGGAGAATCCGCGTTCGGCGGCGTCACCGCGGGCTCGAGCACGCGGAACTGCTCGCCCTTCTGCCGGCGCTCCATGTTCGCCGCCACGGTCGCCTCGACCCGCTTGCTCGAGAACTCCCCGAAGCTCTTGGTGAGGGACTCGTACTCGCCGGCCAGCGCGCCGAGCCGCTCCGCCACGGCGGGCGTCCGGGCGATCCGCTCCTCGAGCTGCCGGATCTCGCCCTCGAGGCGCTCGATCTCGCGCTGTTCGGTCTCGGCACGCGTGGCTGCGCGCTCCGCCTGGGCACGGGCCTCCTGCTCGGCCACCGAAGTCGGCGCCTCGGTGGGGTCGTCGCTATCCACGCGCGCCTGGAGCTGCTCCATCTCGGCCCGGGTCTTGACCACGTCCGGGTGCTTGTCGGTGAAGCCGCGCGCCTGCATCTCGCCCAGCATCATCTCGAGCTCCTGGAGCCGGAGCGCCGGGCTGACCGCCTTGCCCACCACGTCGTCGCCACGGCGGCCCTCGCTGGCGCGCACCGCCGTCGCCTGCTGGCGGTAGAAGGCCTGGTCGCTCTGTGCCTCCGCGAGGCCCCGCTGGGCGATGTTCAGCGCATCCATCGCCCGGCCGAGCAGGCGCTCGTTGTTGTCGCGATCCTCGGGAAGGCTTCCGGCGCCTTCCTGCTTCACCTGGGCGATCTGGGACTCCACCTCGCGCAGGCGCCCCGTGAGCCGGCCCAGCTCCGCCTCGATGAACTCGGCGGTGTCGCCGGCCACGCGGACCCGCTCCCGGATGTGCTCGTCGATGAAGTCGTTGGAGAGCCGGTTGGCCACGTCGGCAGCCCGGCGGGGGCTCTCGTTCCGGAAGAAGAGCTGGAAGGTATTGATCGCGACCGGCTCGTTCCGGCGGGTGGTGCCCTCCTGGAGCTCCGGGAGCACGGGCTCGACCCAGATCTGGGCCCGCATGTACTCGATGACCTCCTCGCGCGTCTTCTCGTCGCTCAGGTCCGTGTACAGGCCCAGGTCGTCGATGACCTTCGAGAGCCGCGGCCGGCTCAGGATCTGCATGGTCATGAGGTGCAGCCGGTTGATGAGATCGGTTGCCTCGCTGTCCCCCTCGACCAGGCGCTTCGAGATCGCCTGCGGCTCGATCAGCATCGTGGTGTGCGCCACGTAGCGATTGGGGATGATCGAGCTCAGGAAGAGCGCGAGCAGGAGCCCGGAAGCCGCCGCCGCCGCCACCAGCCGCCAGCGCCGGCGCACGATGCCGCGGATGTCGCCGAGTTGGAAGGTCTGCTCGTTCATGGGTCGTCCCTCGTTGCCGGCGATCAGAGCTCGATCGGATCAAAGGTCCAGGTGAGGCCCAGCTCGACGCGGAAGTTGTCGAGGGTCACCTCCTCCCGGAAGTCCCCCGAGGTCGTCTGGCGCCACCAGCCGGTCATCGCCGATACGAGCAGGTGCTCGCCAAAGCGGCGCCGCGCTCGCAGATCGAGCCGGATGGTCTCGATCTCGATCCCGAGGTCGATCAGGCCCGCGTCGCGCACGCCCACGATGCGAGCGGCGTTGGGGACGGCGGTGGCCCCCGGCTGGGGCGCATCGAACACGCGGCCGCTCGAATCGACGTAGACCGTCACCGGGTTGGGATCGAGCAGGGCGTCGCTGAAGGTCTGCTCGCTGTTCTGGGCCTGGAGGATCCAGGTCCCTCGCAGATCGACGCTCCACCAGCGATCCGGAGTCCAGTTCAGCAGCGCCGACGCGACGTCGACGTTGGTGCTGGAGTTCAATCCCGAGGAGGTGCTCGCACGCCGCTGGTAGAAGAGCGAGCTCCTGAAGTGGTTCCATTGCTTCTCGAGGCTTGCCTGGCCGAAGAAGGTGACGCTGCCGGGGATGTCCTCGACGTCCCCGAGCCGATCGACCCGGTGGAAGCTCAAGGCACGGGGGTCGACTGCGACCGTGGAGATCAGCGCGCTCGGCGCGAAGACGGGAAAGCCGCCTCCGGGAGGGAAGAAGACGGTGTTGCGCCGCGGGCAGGCCGAGATGCTCACGGTCCCGGCGGGGACCTCGCCGCTCACCGGCAGCACGCAGCGGGTCGGGTCGATGAGCCTCGTCACCTCCGAGGCGTCCGGCCGCGTTCCGACGCGAGGGTTGCGCGAATAGTCCTCGGGGCTGTCGGGCTCGTTCCAGGCCGGGCCGCCCGAGAACGAGATGGAGAAGGTCGGTGAGAACTGGTAGCGGAAGACCCCGAAGGCCTCGAGGAACGTTGCTCCCGAGCCGACCGTCCTCTCGGTGTCGTCGAACTGCTGCCGGCTCACCGCCGCACCCCCACCTGCCAGCATCCGCGGGCTCAGGATGCGGATGAACTGCCCCGCGCCGCGCAGGGACTGCGAGGGCGCATTGCGCTCGCCCTCGGAGTCGTAGAGCGCCCCATCGAGCGAGCCCTCGAAGGACCAGAGCTCGGAGAGCTGGTGGGTCAGGCGAGCAGTCGGCACGACGTAGGTCACGGCCGATCGCTCCAGCCGGAGATCGCCGGCCACCCCGATCGGGTCGATCCCGGGGATCGGCTGCAGGAACTCGCCGGAGAGGCCGCGTGTACGCGAGAAGGTGTTCCTGACCTCGAGGGTGGTCCTGGGCGTGATCTGCCAGCGGGTGAAGCCGTTCGCGAAGTGCTCGAAGCCGTTGGCCGAGCTGTGCTCGATGTACTGCTCGTAGCGCAGCTGATAGTCGATCCGCGCATCCAGGCTGGGCCCACGATGGAGGAAGCTGAGGTTCGGCCCGCCGTAGATCGACGCGTCCGGCTCCTCGTCGTCCGCCGACCGCAGCGGGTTCGAGTCCCCGATCACCTGGGTGTTCCATCCGAGCTTGAGCTCAGCCCCGCCCGCCGCGCTGGCGGCGAAGGACACGGACAGGAGCAGCAGCGCCCGGGCCAGCGCGCGCACTTGCTAGTCCGGAACCACGATCGTGTCTCCTGCCCGGAGCAGGAGGTTCGCATCGGGGTCCTTGCCCTTGACGAAGCGCTTGTAGTTGAACTCGTGCTGCTCGATGCTGCCGTCTGCGAGCGGGCGCAGGATGCGGACATCGTCACGATCGGCGAAGGGCGAGAATCCGCCGGCGACCGAGATCGCGTCGAGCACCCGCATTTCGCGATTCAGCGGCACCGCGGTGGGGTGCGACACCGCTCCGACCAGGTACACGACCTTGCTGTTCACCTCGAGCACAATCACCGTGACGTCGGGAGCGCTGATGAACTCGCTGAGCCCCGTCGCGATGCGATCGCGGAGCTCATGGGTGGTCATCCCGGCGGCCTGGATGTCGCCCAGGAGCGGCACCGAGATCCGGCCGTCGGGCCGCACCGGAACCTCGGTCGAGAGCTCGGGGCTGCGCCAGACCAGGATCCGCAGCAGGTCGGGCGCACCGATGAGATAGTCTCCCGCCTCGTCGAGCCCGGCGGAGGGTGCGGGGAGCGGAACCGTCTCGGACGCCGGCTGCTCCGCGGGGGTCGGCTCGCCCGTCGCGACCGCTCCGTCGTCCTGGGCCTCGGCGACCGATGCGAAGCCGAGTGAGGCTCCGGCCGCCATCGCCAGCAGGACGACCGTCATCGTGATCGCGCTCGCGCACTCCCTGCCATCCATGCAACGGCCCCTCGCGACGCCTCAGCCCGCCGGGCTGAGGCCGTTTTCCTTCATTTTGTAAAGCAGGGCTTTGTAGCTGATCTGGAGCCGCTCGGCGGCTTCCTTCCGGTTCCAGCGCGTCTGGTCCAGGACCCGCTCGATCACCCGCTTCTCGGCCATCTGGGCGGCACGTTTGGCGATCGCCTTGAGATCCAGGCTCTTGGCGTCGTCGAGATCCACGCCCAGGGCCCCGAGGTCGAGGGGGCCTTCGCCCCCATTCTCGGGCGTTGCCGACGCCATCCTGTGGGTGATCTCCTCCAGGACGGTCGCATCCGTCCCGAGGACCACCATCCGCTTCACCATGTTCTCGAGCTCGCGCACGTTCCCGGGCCAGTGGTAGCCGTGGAACATCTCCACGGTGCGCGGGCGGAGCTGCTTCAGGTCCTTTCCGTACTGCTGGTTGTACATGGCGAGGAAGTGCTCCGTGAGTAACGGGATCGCGTCCCGCCGATCCCGCAGGGCCGGGAGCTGCACGGTCACCACGTTGAGTCGGTAGAAGAGATCCTCGCGGAAGCTGCCGTCGGCCACGGCCGACTCGAGGTTCCGGTTGGTCGCGGCGATGACGCGCGTGTCCACCCGCACGTCGCTCTCGCCGCCGAGCCGCGAGAACTCGCCGTCCTGCAGGACCTGCAGGAGCTTCGCCTGCAGGGCCGGGTGCATCTCGCTGATCTCGTCGAGGAAGATCGTCCCGCGGTTCGCGTACTCGAACTTCCCGAGCTTGCGGCGCTGGGCGCCCGTGAAGGCGCCCTTCTCGAAGCCGAAGAGCTCGCTCTCGAGGAGCTCCGAGGGCAGGGCCGCGCAGTTGACCTTCACGAACGGGCGGTCCGCGCGGTTCGACAGGCGGTGGAGCGCGCGCGCCACCAGCTCCTTGCCCGTCCCGCTCTCGCCGCGCACCAGCACCGTGATGTCGGTGTCGGCCACCTGCTCGATGATGTCGCGGACCTCCTTCATCTTGGGGTCGTCGCCGCACAACATCAGGAGCTCGCTCTCCGAGCGGACGCGCCCGCGCAGCTCCTCCACCTCCTTGCGGAGCGCGCGCTTCTCGAGCGCCTTCTGGAAGGCGACCTCGAGCTCCTCCACCTCGAAGGGCTTGCGCAGGAAGTCGGAGGCCCCGAGCTTCATGGCCTCGACGATGTTGCGGGCCTGGCCGTGGCCGGAGAGCATCACGACCGGGACGTCGGGCAAGCGCTCCTTGATCCGGCGCAGGGTCTCGAGGCCGTCCATGCCCGGCAGCACCAGGTCGAGCGTCACGAGGTCGGGGCGGGTCGCATCGAGCGACTCGATCGCGTCTTCGCCGGTGCCGGCGGTGAAGACCTGGTAGCCGCGGCTCGAAGCCAGCGCCTTGAGGTAGTCCCGCAGGCCGGGGTCGTCGTCGATCACCAGCATCCGATGGGACTGCGCCATCCTTCGTCCTTCTCCCTTGCGGCGGGTAGCGTAGGGACCCGCACCCAACGGCGGGCGCAGAGTGTGTAAGAATCTTCCGCGCTTGGGAAGGCTGTTTCCACCTGGGAAGACGATTTCCTCTATCGGCAGCCAGAGGAGGTGGAGAGAACGGGAGCGTGGCAGGATGATGCCCCTGGGGGCGCTCAGGGACGATTCGGTGCTGGGCAGGGTCCCGGGTATGCTCCGCCCTCCTCGGATGCCGCTGCCTCCGCTGCGACCTCTCCGGTGACGATGGGGTACTCATGATCGAAGGAGCTTCGCCGATCCGCCGCCTGCTCGAGGGCTGGATGCAGATCGTGGCCCGCTTCGCCGAGGTGCAGACGCTGGTCCTGCTGGGCCTGATCTACGGCCTCGTGATCGGCCCGGCCTCGCTCGTGTCGCGCGCGGTCGGCAGCGACTTCCTCTCGCGGCGGGGGCTCGGCGGCACCGGCTCCGCGTGGCGGGACGCCGACAGCCGGCCGCCGCTGCTCGAGAACGTGAAGCAACCCTTCTGAGCGTCGCCGCGATCCGGAGTCCCCACGTGAACGTCCTCGGCATCTCGTGCTTCTACCACGACTCGGCAGCGGCGCTCCTGCGCGACGGCGAGCTCGTCGCGGCCGCGCACGAGGAGCGCTTCACCCGCAAGCGCCACGATCCGGACCTCCCGAAGCAGGCCGTCGCCTACTGCCTGCGCGAGGCCGGGATCGGCATCGACGAGGTCGACTACGTCGCCTTCTACGACAAGCCCTTCGTCAAGTTCGAGCGCATCCTGCTCACCTACCTCGCGACCTTCCCGAAGTCGCTGCCGTCCTTCTCGAAGGCGATCCCCGTCTGGCTCAAGGAGAAGCTCTGGGTCCCGAGCGTGATCGCGCGCGAGCTCGGCTACCAGGGCGAGGTCCTCTTCTCCGAGCACCACCAGTCGCACGCCGCCGCCGCCTTCCTGCCCTCCCCCTACGAGGAGGCGGCGATCCTCACCGTGGACGGCGTCGGCGAGTGGGCGACGGCCACCGAGGCCGTGGGCCGCGGCAACCAGATCGAGATGCTGCGCGAGATCCGCTTCCCGCACTCGCTCGGGCTCCTCTACAGCGCCTTCACCTACTACCTGGGATTCAAGGTGAACAGCGCCGAGTACAAGGTGATGGGCGCCGCCCCCTACGGCGAGCCGAAGTACTACGACCTGATCCTGAAGGAGCTCGTGGACCTGCGCGAGGACGGCTCCTTCAAGCTGAACATGAAGTACTTCGCCTACGACTACGGCCTCACCATGACCAACGATCGCTTCGCGAAGCTCTTCGGGCACCCGCGCCGCGATCCCGAGTCGAAGATGGAGGCCTTCCACTGGGACTGCGCGGCGAGCGTCCAGAAGGTCACCGAGGAGGTCATGCTCCGGATGGTGCGGGACCTCCACGCCCGCACGGGCCTGCGGAACCTCGTGATGGCGGGCGGCGTGGCGCTCAACTGCGTCGCCAACGGCCGGATCGTCCGCGAAGGGCCCTTCGAGAACCTCTGGGTGCAGCCGGCGGCCGGCGACGCGGGGAGCGCCCTCGGTGCCGCCCTCTTCGTCCACAACAGCGTCCTCGGCCACCCGCGGCGCTTCCGGATGGACCACGCCTACTGGGGCCCCGCCTGGTCGGACGAGGAGATCCGCCGCTGGCTCGACGAGCGCAAGCTCCCCTACCACGCCCGCTCCCGCGACGAGATGATCCGCGAGACCGCCCGCCAGCTCCACGAGGAGCAGGCCGTGGTCGGCTGGATGCAGGGGCGCATGGAGTGGGGGCCGCGTTCGCTCGGCATGCGCAGCATCCTGGCCGACCCGCGCAACCAGGAGAACTGGCAGCGGGTCAACCTGAAGATCAAGTTCCGCGAGAGCTTCCGTCCCTTCGCCCCGGCCGTCCTGGCGGATCGGGCGTCCGAGTGGTTCGAGCTCGACCGCGAGAGCCCCTACATGCTGCTCGTCTGCCAGGTGAAGCCCGGCCGCGAGATCCCGGCCGTCACCCACGTGGACGGCTCGGCGCGCGTCCAGACCGTGACCCGCGAGACGGCGCCCGCCTTCTACGACCTGATCGCGGAGTTCGACCGCCAGACCGGCTGCCCGGTCCTGATCAACACCTCCTTCAACGTGCGCGGCGAGCCGATCGTCTGCTCGCCCGAGCACGCCTATCTCTGCTTCATGCGTACCGACATGGACGTGCTGGTCCTGGGCAACCAGCTTCTCTTCAAGCGTGAGCAGCCGAAGCTCGAAGAAGACGAGGATTGGCGCACGCTCTACGCATTGGACTAGGAGACGAACACGATGGCAAAGAGCAGCGGCGGGCGACTCGAGAGCCTCGGCATCTTCAAGGACCTGTGGGCCTTCATGCGCGTGCGCAAGAAGTGGTGGCTGGGTCCGATCCTCGTCACGATGCTGCTGCTCTCGCTGCTGATCGTGCTGACCCAGGGCTCGGCGGTGGCGCCGTTCATCTACGCGCTGTTCTAGCTCGAGCCAGCCGCTTGAGCGAACGGACCGATCGACGGATCCGCGTGCTGACCGTGGCCGGCGCGCGCCCGAACTTCATGAAGGTGGCGCCCCTGCTGCGGGTGATGCGCGCGCGGCCGGGGATCGACGCGCTGCTCGTCCACACCGGCCAGCACTACGACGCGGCGATGTCGGACGCCTTCTTCCGCGACCTCGGGATCCCCGAGCCCGACGTACACCTCGGCGTCGGCTCGGGCTCCCACGCTGTGCAGACGGCCGACGTGCTGCGCGCGATCGAGCCCGTCCTGGTCGAGCGGCAGCCAGACGTCGTGCTCGTGGTGGGCGACGTGAACTCCACCCTGGCGGCGACCCTGGCCGCGGTGAAGCTCGGGATCCCGGTCGCCCACGTCGAGGCGGGCCTGCGCTCCTTCGACCGCTCGATGCCGGAGGAGATCAATCGCCTCATGACGGACGCCGTCTCGCGGTGGCTGTTCACGAGCGAGCCCTCGGGCGCCGAGAACCTGCGCCGGGAGGGCGTCGCCGAGGATCGCATCCACTTCGTCGGCAACGTGATGATCGACACCCTGCTCGGGCACCTCGAGCGGGCCCGCAAGGCGGCGCCCTTCGAGCGGCTGGGCCTCGAGCCGGGCGGCTACGCGCTGCTCACCCTGCACCGGCCGGGGAACGTGGACGACCCCGCGCGCCTACGCGGGCTCTTCGCCGCGCTCGAGGACCTGCACCGCGAGCTGCCCGTCCTCTTTCCGATCCACCCGCGAACGAGCGCCTCGATCGCGAACCGGCTCGACGGGCGCACTCCGGCCCTCCAGCTCACCGAGCCGCTCGGCTACCTCGAGTTCCTGGGCCTCATGGCAAGCGCGCGGCTCGTGCTGACGGACTCCGGGGGGATCCAGGAGGAGACCACCGCGCTCGGCGTGCCCTGTCTCACCCTGCGCGACAGCACGGAGCGCCCGGTCACCCTCAGCGAGGGGACGAATCTCCTGATCGGCAGCGACCCGGCCGCGATCCGCCGGGAATCCCGCCGCATCCTCGACGGCGAGGCGCGGAAGGGGCGCGTGCCGGAGGGGTGGGATGGCCGTGCCGCCGAGCGGATCGTCGCGGTCCTCGAGGCACAGGCTGGCGGCGGCGCCCTGGACGGCGGGCTCTGAGTTCGCGGTGAGGATCCTCTTCGTCAGCCACTACTTCCCACCCGAGGTCAACGCGCCTGCGAACCGGACCCACGAGCACGCCCGCCAGTGGGTCCGGGACGGCCACGAGGTCACCGTGATCACGGGCGTCCCCAACCACCCGCGCGGCGAGATCTTCCCCGGCTATCGCAACCGCCTGCTCCAGGAGGAGCGGATCGACGGGATCCGCGTGCTCCGGACCTGGACCTATGTCACGCCCAACGAGGGGTTCGTGCGGCGGACGCTCAACTACCTGCTCTTCGCGGCGGCCTCGGTCCTGGCCTCGCTGCGCGCGCCGCGGCCGGACGTCGTGGTCGCCACCAGCCCGCAGTTCTTCGTGGGCCTCGCGGGGGCCGTCATCTCCCGCCTCCGCCGCCGTCCCTTCGTGCTCGAGGTGCGCGACCTCTGGCCGGACTCGATCGTCCAGCTCGGGCAGCTCCGGAGCGCGCGCGCGATCCGCTTCCTCGAGTGGGTCGAGACCCGCCTCTACCGGAGCGCGGCGGGGATCGTCGTCAATACGCGCGCCTTCATCGATCACATCAGCAGCCGCGGGGTCCCGCGCGACCGGATCGAGCTCGTCTACAACGGCATCGACGCCAAGCTGTTCGCGCCGCGGCCGCCGGATCCCGAGCTGCTCCGGCGGCACGGGCTCGAGGGCCGCTGGCTCGCGGCCTACATCGGGACGCTCGGCCTCGCCCACGCGCTCGGAACGATCCTCGACACTGCCGAAGGGATGCGGGATCGCGAGGACGTGGCGTTCCTCCTGATCGGTGACGGGGCCGATCGCGCGCGTCTCGAGGCCGAGGCCGCCCGGCGCGGCCTCACGAACGTCCGCTTCCTCGGGCTCCGGCCCCGCGCCGAGATCCCGGCCTGGATCGCTTCCGTCGACTGCCTGCTCGTGATGCTGCGGGATCTCCCGGTCTTCGAGACCGTGATCCCGTCGAAGGTCTTCGAGTTCTGCGCGCAGCAGCGCCCGGTCGTGGTGGCCGCGCGGGGCGAGATCCGCCGCCTGGTCGAGGAGGCGAAGGCCGGATTCCTCGTCGATCCCGAGGACGCCGTGCAGCTCGCCGACGTCCTCGAACGGATCCGTACCCATCCGGAGGAGGCGGCGCTGCGGGCGCGCGCCGGACGCGAATGGGTGGATCAGGGCTTCCAGCGCGACGCGCTAGCCTCCCGGATGGCCGAGTTCCTGGAGCGGATCACGGGAAGCGCCCCATGAGTCTCTGGTACGAGGTCCTGCCGATCCCGTTGCAGAACGCCGCCTGCACCTTCGCCGGCTGGCAGCGCGCCCGCACCCGCTTCACCCCGCACTTCCACCGGATCCTCACGGAGTGGGACCGCACGGGGCGCGCCGACGAGGCGGCGCTGATCGCGATCCAGCGCCAGCGTCTCGATCACCTCGTCCGTCGGGCCCGCGAGCACACGCGCTTCTGGAAGGATCTTCCTCCGCCTTCCGAGGCCCGTGACGCCACGACGGCGATTCGCGAGACGCTCGCGAGCATCCCGCCGCTCGACAAGGCGACCTATCGCGTGCGGGCCGCCGAGCTCGTCGCCGACGACATCCCGCAGGGCCTGCTGCAGACCAGCCGGACCAGCGGCACGACGGGGACCGCACTTCCCCTGTGGTACACACCAAGGACGTCGGCGGAGGAGTACGCAACCGTCTGGCGGATGCGTCGTGCCTGCGGGGTCGAGCTCGACGATCCCCACCTCACCTTCGGCGGCCAGGCGATCGTCCCGCTCCGCCAGGAGGACCCGCCGTTCTGGCGCACCAATTACTGGGGCGGGCGCCAGACGCTCTTCTCGCTCTACCACATGAAGCCCGAGAACCTGCCGGCCTACGTGGAGGCGATCCACGCGACCCCGGCCCGCTACGTCCAGGGCTATCCCTCCTCGCTCCACCTGATCGGCCGCGCGATGCTCGCCGCCGGCCGGCCGCTTCCCAAGGGCCGGCTCGTCGCGGTCTTCACCTCCTCGGAGTCGCTGCTGGCCTTCCATCGCGACACCATCGAAGCCGCCTTCGGCGCACCGGTCCACGATCGCTACGGCACGAGCGAGTTCGCCGTCTCGATGACGGGTTGCCCGGAGAACCACCTGCACGTCGACATGGAGTTCTCGATCGTCGAGGTCGAGCCCGAGGAGGAGACCGACGAGTGGGTCCGCGGCCCCCTCCTCGTGACGGGCCTCGCGAACGAGGTGACGCCCTTCCTGCGCTACCGGATCGGCGACGTCGGCACCCGCTCGAAGCGGCCCTGCCCGTGCGGCCGGGCCGGCGACGTCTTCCTCGACATCGACGGGCGCATCGAAGACTACGTGGTCACGCCGGACGGGCGCTGGATCGGGCGGCTCGACCACATCTTCAAGGGCCAGCTCGACGTCGCGGAGGCGCAGATCCGCCAGCACCGCCGCGAGCGGATCGACGTCCTCGTGGTTCCCTACCCGACCTGGCGCGACGAGAGCGAGGAGGCGCTGCGAAAGGAGATCCGCAGCCGCCTCGGAGACGAGATCGAGATCGGCATCGAGCTCGTCGAGGCGATCCCCAGGGAAGCGAACGGGAAGTTCCGCGCCGTCCTGTCGGCGCCAGGCTCGACGCTCGCCCTTCGCCGCGGGCAGCTCGCCGAGCAGCCCTACGAGACCCTGGATCTCGCAAAGCCCGTGGCACCGGCCGTCACCGGGATGCGCCTCCTCAGCGGTGACTCCTGGAACGACGGCTACCTCGACTACCACCTCACGGAGGACAGCGTCCGCATCCAGGTCGCGAGCTGGGCCAACCTCGAACGGATCACCGGCCAGTACTTCGAGCGTCCCAAGAGCATCCAGATGCTCCTCGAGTACCTGCGTGAGTTCGGGCCCGGGTCGGTGATGCGGAAGGTGCGCTCCCGGCTCGGGGAGTCGCTGCGCAACGAGAAGTACCTGGCGACGGGGATCGGCACCGTGATCGAGCGTCGCGGTACCGGCCCCGCCGTGGGAACGGCGGTGGCCTTCGTCGCCCCCTCCCATCCACGCTGCGTCGAGCGGATCGTCCTGTCGAACCTGCTCGTTCGCGAGATCCCAGCCGAGCTCCTCGCACGCCGCTCCAGCTCCGAAGGCGTGACGCTCGTGGCCTGGACGGGCCCCGGCACGATCCCGGAGCCGATCGCAGCCTGGCACCCGGAATCCGGGCGCAAGCTCGAGCCCGAGGTGGTCGAGGAGGCCTTCGAGCGCGTCGCCGCCTTCTGGGGAGGAGAGCCCCTCGCCGAGCGGATCCTCCCCCTCGGCCCCACCTCCCCGGTCGCCGTCTCGCACGGTGCTCCGAAGCCGCGGCGGGACGACAAGCGGCTCACCGGCGTCATCTTCGGCCTCGGCAACTATGCCAAGACGAACATCATCCCGTGCGTCAAGAAGTGGGTGGACATCCGGGCGGTTCACGAGCTCGACCCGACCCAGATCGGGAGGATCGGTGACCTCCCCTGGGCGGTGTCGACCTCGCCCGTCCTGCTCGACGGCGAGACCTTCCAGGTCCACTTCGTCGCCGGATACCACCACACCCACGCGGACCAGGCGATCGTGGCCCTCGAGAGCGGTGCCATCGCCGTGGTCGAGAAGCCTGCCGTCACCGATCCGGACCAGCTCGCGCGCCTGCTCCGCGCGCTCGAGGGGCGGGAGGGCCGGCTCTTCAGCGGCTATCACATGCGCCACAACCCGCTCTTCGCCCTCGCACGCGAGGATCTGCGGGTCGGGCCGGGAGAGCCGATCAGCATCTGCTCGGACGTCTTCGAGGTGGCCCTGCCCGCTCGCCACTGGTACCGCTGGCCGAACGCGCGCAGCCACGTCATCAGCAACGGCTGCCACTGGATCGACCAGTTCCTGTTCATGAACGACTACTCCCGACCCCGCCGCTGGTCGGCGACGCGCAGCCAGAACGGCGACAGCGTCTCGCAGGTCGAGCTCGAGAACGGAGCCTCGCTGGTCCTCCACCTGACGCACCTGGGAAGCCCCCGGATCGGCGTGCAGAACCACGTCGTGATGCGCGCCCGGGACCGGACCGTGACCGTTTCGAACGGGTCGAGCTATCTGGCGGAGGGGCCGCTGCGGGTGCTGCGACGGACCCGGATCAACCGTATGCAGGCCTACAGCCGCATGTACCGGCAGATCGCGCAGAGCATCGCGGCGAAGCAGCCGGGCGACTCGCTCCGGTCGCTGCGGGTCCTGAACGAGCTCGTGCTCGAGCTCGACGAGGCGCTCTGCAGCGCCTCCTGAGCGTCCCATCCCCTCCTATCGGGGCGTGGCGGTGTGGCGCGGCCGGAACTCCACGAAGTGGACCCCACTCGCCGGATCCGTGTAGAGGACCGAGAACTCGAAGGCGTCGAGCCGCTGCCCGCGTAGCTGCACGTTGCGCGCGAGCGCCGCGCGCAAGGCCTCGCGATCCTCGTAGGCTTCCGCGGGCATGGCATAGTGGAGCGTCGCGAGCAGCCGGAAGCCGCGCGCATGGGCGAGCGCCAGGAGCTCGCCGCCGCGCAGCGCCGCGGACGCCTCCCGATCGATCGCGAGGCCTAGCCCGTTCATCACCGGCCGCGCGAGCGAGTAGGAGAGGATGCCGTCGTCGAGCTCGACGAGGCCGCAGCCGGGGCAGCGCGCCTCGAGGGCGGCGTCGACCTCCGCGCCACGCTTCCAGAACGCATGGTTCGCGATCCCGAGCCCGCCCTGCCGCTTCTGGTCGACGAACACGTTGGCCTGCAGGATCACGACGAGCACGCAGAGGCCCGTGACCGCGCGCCGCATGCCGGTGCTCGTCCCGAGGCGGCCGAGGATCCGGCCCATCGCGTCCGCCACGATCCAGCTGAACACGAGGATCGACACCGGGTAGTACCAGTGCCCCTGGTTCCAGAGCGGGACGACGGTGAAGTTGTAGGCGGCCTTCCCGAGCACGTACAGCGAGAGCAGGACCAGCGGCTCCCGCAGGGCTCCACGGAGGCGAGCCACCACCGGCACCCCCCGTCCACGCACCCAGCGCCCGGCCAGGTGGAGCGCGGCCGCCGCCGCGGGCACGAGCATCTGGAGGATGCGCCAGGCCTCCGAGCCCCAGGCCCCGTTGCCGCGGCCGAAGAGGTCCAGGAAGGGGGCGAGCGTCGTGAGCGTCGCGTAGCCGTTTCGCGCGAGCGCCCACAGGCCCGCAGCCTTCGCCGTGCCGCTCACGGGCAGGAGCATGCCGGTCGCAGCGAGGTTGTAGGCGAGATAGGCACCGATTCCGAGCAGGGGCGGGAGCGCCACCGCGAGCGCCCGCGGCCAGGCGGCGCGCAGCGAGGGGCTCGCGGCCCAGGCGAGCAGCAGGAGCGGCCCGAAGACGAAGACGTCGTCGAGGCGCGCGAGCGTCATCGCAGATCCCACGAGCCCGAGCAGCGCGAACCTGCGGATCCCCACCACCGGGCGCTGCAGCCCCGGATCGGTCAGGAGCCACGCGAGCACGCCGAAGGCGGCGATCGAGACGCCCGACTCCATCCCGTTCGCGAAGGACCAGGCTGCGAAGTAGCCCGGCGCCACGGGCGGCAGCAGGAGGGAGTAGAAGCCCGGCACGGCGGCGAGCAGCGCGAGGCCCGGCTGGCCGGTCGCGCGCGCCACCGCCGCTGCGAACCACGCGGCTCCGATCGCCACGAGGACGGCCCCGAGCGCGAAGGCGAGGAGCACCTGCATCTCGGGAGCCGCGCCGGTGCGTCCGAAGACGAAGCCGAGCAGCCACTGCCAGAGCGGGTGGAACCCGTTCGTCGCGAACCGGCCATCGAAGGTGTAGAAGGCACGACCCTGCGAACGCTCGGCCACCGCGAGGTAGTAGAAGGCATCGGCCGCGAAGAAGCGGAAGGGCGCGAGGTCGCCCTGCTCGCGCCAGGTCAGCCAGGCGGGGTAGAGCGCGGCAGCCGCTGCGGCTGCCGCGGGGACGAGGAGCTGACGGCGAGGGGGCGTGCGCAGCACCGACTCCCGCTGGAGGGGGCCCGATCGGGCCGCAAGGTATGGAGCCGAGCCAGCCGATGCCAGCTCGGTGCACCCGATCGGCGTGGGTCGGCGATCGCTCCGAGCTAAGCTCCCGCCATCTCCGGACGATGGGGACGGTCCTCGTGTCGAGCGTCATCGGTGCGCAGCTCCTGGCGGCAGGCCCGCCCTCCGTGTGACCGCCGCAGGCGAGCCCCGGATCCTCGTCGACCTCTCGCTCGCCCCGCTGGGCGGCGCCGCGACCTATGTGGCCGGCTTCGTAGAGGGCCTCACGAGCGGCGCGATCCCGGAGAAGCAGGGGATCGTCGCCCTGCTCTCGTCGCAATGGGCGGCCTGCAACGCGCCGGCGGTGCGCGCGCTCGGCGGCTCCGGTGTCGTCGTCGACGCGATCGATACGCCCGCGCCCGGCTCGTGGCGGGCGCGGCTGGGCCGAGGCCGCCTCCTCCGGCAGGCGATCCGGCGGCACGGCGCGCAGGTGGCCTTCGTCCCGCGCGATGCGGTGCCGACCCTGCCGATCCCCTTCGTGATGCTCTCGCGCAACCTCTACGCCTGGCAGGCCTTCTCGTCGTCGGCGGCGGTGGGTGGCCCGCTGTCGGCGTACCTGCTGCGATCGGTCACGAGACGCAGTGCGGCGCGCGCCGCGGCCGTCCTCACCGTCTCCCGGGCGATGATCGAGGCGATGGATCCCGGCGTGAAGGTGACGGCGGTGGTGCACCACGGCTCCTCGCTCGAAGCGTTCCCGCGCTCCGCCTGCGATGAGGCCGGAGCACCCGTCGCCGTGATGATCGCCAACGTGATCGCGAACAAGGGGATCGAGACCGTCATCGACGCCGTGGCGCTCGCCCGCGCGGGCGGCCGGCCCTGGGAGCTGCGCGTCCACGGCAACCGGAGCGACCGCGACTATGCGGAACGCCTCGAGCGACACGCCGGGACGGCGCTCGGCGGCTCGGTCCTGAAGGGACCCGCGTTCGGCGCAGGGCTCGCCGAGGCCTACCGGAGCGCCCACGTCCTCGTCGTCGGCGGCTCCTTCGAGACCTTCTGCTTCCCGCTCGTCGAGGGGATGCGATCGGGGTGCGCCGTGGTCGCGCCCGAATGCGCCCTGGTCCGCGAGATCTGCGGCGAGGCCGCCGTGACCTACGCGGAGGGGAACCCGGAATCCCTGGCGCGCGCCCTCGACGCCGCCTGGTCGGACCGGAACGAGCGCAGCCGGCTCGGCGTCGAGCGTTCGCTTGCCTTCACCTGGGCGCGGACGGCGGCGCGGACCGTGGAGCTGGTCCGCGAGGCCGGCCGTGCGCGCGCTTCGCAGCCGCCGGCACCCTGACGGGCGGGGGCTATCGTCTCGGGTCGCCAATGGGGGCGGCGGTGTCGCGGAGCGGGCGGGATGATACGGGCGGGGCTGTCCCGGACGGAGCCCAGCTATCGGAGCCTGGCGGCCCCTTGGGGGCCCGGGAAGGCCTATCCGGAGATCGCCTCCCTCCTGGGTGAGGCCGGCGGCGCAGGGCCCTTCAACCACGTCTACGCGGCGGTTCGCAGCGTCCTCCTCGCCCTGGGCCTCGACGCCGGGCGCTTCGACTCACCGCAGTGGAATCCGCTCGGCGCGCTCGTCCACCGGGGCGGTCGCATCGTCCTCAAGCCCAACTTCATCCGGCACTGGAACCCGTGCGAGGAGGGCAGCATCGAGAGCGTCATCACCCACGGGTCGATCGTCCGCGCCGTCGCGGACTACGCGTTCCTCGCGGCCGGCGCCGAGGGCAGCGTGGTCGTCGCCGAGGCGCCGCAGCAGGACTGCGACTTCGATCGGATCCGTGCGGTCACCGGCCTCGACGCGATCGTCCGCTTCTACGAGGAGACGCTCCAGCGCGAGCTCGAGGTCATCGACCTGCGCCGCGAGGCCGTGGTCTTCCGCGACGGGGTCATCGTCGAGCGCCAACCGCTCCCGGGCGATCCGGCGGGCTACCGGGCCGTCGACCTCGGCGAGCGCAGCTTCTTCACCGGCTCGGGCCTCGATCCCATCCGCTTCCGCGGCGCGGACTACGATCCGGGCGTCACGGTCGACCACCACCGGGGCGGCCGCAACGCCTATCTCCTCTCCGAGACGGTGCTCTCCTCGGACCTGATCGTGAACCTGCCGAAGCTCAAGACGCACAAGAAGACGGGCGTCACCCTGGCGCTGAAGAACCTGGTCGGCATCAACGGCGACAAGAACTGGCTGCCCCACCATTCGCTGGGCGCCCCCGGCGAGGGCGGCGACGAGTACCCGGGCGGACGCTGGATCGACCGCGCGCGCAGCCGCGCCATCGAGCTCGCGCGGCCCCTGCTCCAGCGCGGGCAGGCGCTGCCCTGGTTCCGCGCCGCCCGGCGGCTCGAGAGCGCCACGCGCGGCGACGACTTCGTGCGCAGCGGCAACTGGTACGGTAACCGCACCACCTGGCGCATGTGCTGCGACCTCAACCGCTGCCTCTACTACAGCGACGCGCAGGGCCTCCACCTGGGCGCGCCCGCCCCCGTCCGCACGGTGCTCACCGTCATCGACGGGATCGTCGCCGGCCAGGGCGGTGGGCCTCTCGCCCCCCAGGACGTGCCGCTCGGCGCCGTCATCGCCGCCACGGACCCCGTGGCGGCGGACCTGGTCGCCGTCCGCCTGATGGGCTTCGACGAGCGCAAGCTGCCCAAGATCTGGGAGGCGATCCAGGATCCGGGACCGCGGATCACGGCCGTGCGCGATCCCGGCGAGGTCCAGGTCTTCGAGATCACCCCCGATAGCTCGGAGCCCCGCGGGCTCAGGCTCGACGACCTGCGCTCCGAGACGAGCTTCGTGCCGCACCCGGGGTGGAGCGGGCACGTGGAGCGGAGCGCGCCTTGAAGCAGATCCTCCAGAGCGCCCGGACCGGTGAGCTCGAGCTCGTCGAGGTGCCGGCCCCGGCCGTCCGCGAGGGCCAGATCCTGGTCCGCAACCACTTCTCCGTGGTGTCGCCCGGCACCGAGAAGCTGGCGCTCGACTTCGCGCGCAAGTCGCTGCTCGCCAAGGCGCGCAGCCGCCCGGACCTCGTGAAGCAGGTGGTGCGCAAGCTCCAGCAGGAGGGGCCGCTGCCCACCTATCGCGCCGTGATGACCCGGCTCGAGGCGCCGCAGCCGCTCGGCTACTCGAGCGCAGGGGTCGTCCTCGCGGCCGGCCCGGGCGTCGGCGGCTTCGCACCCGGCGACCGGGTGGCCTGCGCCGGCGCCGGCTACGCGAACCACGCGGAGCTGATCGTGGTGCCCGAGAACCTCGCCGTCCGCGTGCCGGACGGGGTCGCGCTCGAGCAGGCCGCCTTCGCGACGCTCGGCGCGATCGCGCTCCAGGGCATCCGCGTGGGGCAGCCGACCCTCGGCGAGGTGGCGGCCGTGGTCGGCCTGGGACTCATCGGCCAGCTCGCCGTGCAGCTCCTGCGCGCCAACGGCTGCCGCGTGCTCGGGCTCGACCTCTCCCCGCAGCGCGTCGAGCAGGCGCTCGCCTGCGGCGCCACCTGGGCGATGCGTCCCGACGAGGTCTCCGACGCCTGGCGCGACCAGGCCACCGGCGGCCACGGCGTCGACCTCGCGCTGGTGGCCGCGGCGGCCGAGACCTCCGCACCGATCCAGCTCGCCGCCGACCTGTGCCGGCACAAGGGCAAGGTGGTGGTGGTGGGCGCCATGCCGATGGAGCTCGACCGCCGGACCTTCTACGAGAAGGAGCTGGAGCTCCGGATGAGCACCTCCTACGGGCCCGGCCGCTACGACCGGCGCTACGAGGAGCTCGGCCTCGACTACCCGCTCCCCTACGTGCGCTGGACCGAGAACCGCAACCTCGGCGCGTTCCTCGATCTCGTCTCGGCCGGTGCCGTGCGCCCCGATCGACTCGCGACCGAGCAGGTCCCCTTCGACGACGCTCCCGGCGTGTATGCGGAGCTCGCCCAGGGCCGGCGTGCAGCGCTGGCCGTCGTGTTCCGCTACGCGGAGGAGCCGGCCGTGGCGCAGGGCCTCCGCCTCGCGCCCGCGGCGCCGGCCTCGGCTCCGTCCGCGCTCGGCGTGGCGTTCCTGGGCGCCGGCAACTACGCGAAGGGCGTGCTGCTCCCGGCGCTCGCCGGGATCCCCGAGGCGCGCCCGCAGTGGCTGATCGCCGCGACGGGCCCCTCGGCGCGCGCCACCGCCGAGAAGTTCGGGTTCCCCGCCTGCGGCACCGACCCCGAGGAAGCCCTCGGCGACCCGGCCGTCCAGATCGTCTTCATCGCGACCCGTCACGACAGCCACGCCAGCCTGGCGGCGCGCGCCCTGCGCGCCGGCAAGGCCGTCTGGCTCGAGAAGCCGCCCGCCCTCGCCGCGGAGGAGCTGGCGGAGCTCGAGCGCGCGGTCCGCGAGACCGGCGGCTTCCTGACGGTCGGCTACAACCGCCGCTTCTCCGCGCACGCACGCGAGATGCGCAAGGCCTTCGCGCAGCGCCAGGGGCCGCTCGCCATCCACTACGTGGTGGCGGCGGGGCCGACGCCGGAGGGGACCTGGATCACCGACCCCAAGCAGGGCGGCGGGCGGATCGTGGGCGAGGTCTGCCACTTCGTCGATCTGTGCTCGTTCCTGGCCGGCTCGCGCCCCGCACGCGTCTTCGCCCGAGCGCTCGGCGCCGATCCCGAGCGCGACGACTCCGTCGCCGCGCAGGTCACCTTCGCCGACGGATCGGTCGCACAGATCCAGTACCTGGCGAGCGCCAGCAGCGCGCTCCCGAAGGAGCGCTTCGAGGCCTCCGCCGACGGGCGGACCGTCGCCTGCGAGAACTTCCGATCGACCCGATTCGCCGGCCGCCGGCGGCCCTTCCGCACGCTCAACCAGGACAAGGGACAGGCCACGGCGCTCCGCGAGGTGCTCCAGGCCGCGCGCGAGGGGCGGCCGGCACCGTTCGCCTTCGAGGAGATCGCGGCGGTCTCGCGGACCACCTTTGCGTTCCTCGAGTCGGCGCGCAGCGGGCAGGAGGTGGCCCTTGACTGAGACAAGCGCCGAGACCTTCGAGTTCGCGCAGCACGCCCGCCACTCCACCGGAGACACGGAGGTCACGCGCTCCTCGCCGATCGTCTTCGCCGGAGGCGTCGTCTGGCTCTCGCTCGTGCTCTCCGGTGTGCTCCAATACTTCAGTGGCGTCAACCTCTACTACCCCTTCGTTGCCATCTTCCTTCCCTTCTTCCTGCTCTTCTGCCTGCCCCAGATGGTCCGTCTGATCACGAACGTGCAGTTCTGGATGTGGATGCTCACCGTGATCATCCCCGTCTTCCTCTATGCCTTCGGCCGTACCGGCAGCATGGGAGCCGCCCAGAGTCTCAAGCAGCGCACGGTCTACTTCTCCCTCGTAGCCGGATCGGCCGTGATCCTCGGCATGCCCGACGCGCGGCGAATCCTTCGCACGGGAAGCCTCCTGGTGCTGGCCTGGGCCATCCCGGTCTGCTTCGTCGAGCTGCTGGTTCCCAACCTGTTCAGCACTGCCGAGGGCCGCTCCGCGGGCCTCTACGGGAACCCCAACGCCGCGAGCATGGCGATCCTGATCTGCGTTCTCGGTGCGGTGGACCTGCGGCGTCAGACCACACGATCACTCCTGCTCGTCTCGCTCGCGACTGCGGCCGTATTCACCACCTTCAGCCGGAGCGGAATCCTCTTCGCCGGCGCCCTCTGGGCTCTCCACGCCTTCCTTCCGGCCCGTGCGGAGGGCGGCCTGCGAGGCCCGCAGCGCCTGATCGTCATCGCCTTCCTGGTGATCACCGGCATCGCGGCGGTGGCCTGGCTCGCACAGCGGGTGGTGTTGAGCGATGCGGCAGAGATGCGCCTTCATTCGATCCTGGCGGGTGACGTATCGGACGGCTCGTCCGAGCTCCGCCAGGATCTCGCCGAGCGGGGTCTGGCGATGCTGGCGGACGAGCCTCTGGGGCGCGGCGTCGGCTACGTCGACGGAATGGAACGCCTTCCCCACAACACCTATCTCTACATCGCGATCGATTACGGGCTCCCCGGGCTGGCCTTCTACATCGTGCTGCTTCTCGCTGGCTTCCTTCGGAGTGCCGCGGCTGGGCTGCAGCGGGGAGCGAACGCGATCCTGCTCGCCCTTCTCCTGGTCTACGCAAGCATCTTCACGCACTACGTTGCCGGCACCACCTTCTACTCCGTCGCCTTCGCGGCCGTCCTCACAGGGGCCCTGATCCTGCCGCTCGATTCCAGGGCTTCGACCCGGAGTCGGACGGGCTCAGCACCTGCACTCGCCGTTCCCATCCCGATGAGATGATCTCCTACCGCGCCGACATCGACGGACTGAGGGCGATCGCGGTCCTCGCTGTCGTGCTCTACCACCTCGGCCTGGGTCCGCTGCGCGGCGGCTTCGTGGGCGTGGACATCTTCTTCGTGATCTCCGGCTTCCTGATCACGGGGATCATCCAGCGCGAGGTCGGGGAAGGCCGCTTCGGGTACTCGGACTTCTACCAGCGGCGGATCCGCCGGCTCTTCCCGGCGCTCTTCCTCGTCCTCGCGGCAACGCTGCTCGCGGGGCTCTTCCTGCTCCTCCCGAGCGACCTCGTCACCCTCGGCCGCACCACGGCGGCGACGGTCTTCTACGGCTCGAACATCGACCTGTGGCGTCACAGCGGCTACTTCGACGGCAACGCGGAGCTGAATCCGTTGCTCCACACCTGGTCTCTCGCCGTGGAGGAGCAGTTCTACATCGGCCTCCCGATCCTGCTGCTGCTCGTCCATCGCTATGCGCGGCGGAGGCTGGGAGCGATCGTGGTCGCCGTCGGCCTCGTGTCCTACGCGCTCGCGATCTTCGCCCAGTCACGCCGCCCCTCGGCGGTCTTCTTCCTGGCTCCCTTCCGTGCCTGGGAGCTGATGGCCGGTGCCGTGCTCGCGCTCGGGCTCGTTCCGATCCTGCGCCAGCGCTGGCTGCGGGAGCTGCTTTCGGTGGCGGGTTTGGGGCTGCTCGCGTACGCGATCCTGTGGATCGAGCCCGGGCCGGAGTTTCCCGGTTGGATCGCGGCGCTTCCGGTGCTGGGCTCTGCCGCCCTGCTCCACGCGGGCACCTCCGGCGACACGCTGGTCGGCAGGGCGCTGTCCTGGCGGCCGATGGTCTACGTCGGGCTGATCTCGTACTCGCTGTATCTCTGGCACTGGCCCCTCATCGTCTACGCGAAGTACCTGAACGGGCTCCAGCCACTCGGCGCCTGGCGGTGGGCGATCCTCGCGCTCGCGGTCGGGTTGTCGGCGCTCTCGCTCCGCTTCGTGGAGACGCCCTTCCGGAAACGCCGGCTCTTGCGCGAGCCGCGGCCGCTCTTCCGGAACGCCGCGATCGCCACCGCCGCGACGGCCGGGATCGCCCTCGTCCTGGCCTTCGGCGGCGGATGGAGGGACCGCTTCGGGCCGGAGATCGTCGCACTCGATCGGGAGCGCACACCCGAGATCCCGTTCCTCGCTTGCATGGGCCGGCTCGCCGACCCGGTGCTCGGCGAGTCGTGCGTCGTGGGCGCGGGCAACGAGGCAGGTCCTCCCTCCGTCCTGATCTGGGGAGACAGTCATGCGCTGGCCTGGCTCCCCGCTTTCGACGCCTTGCTGCGCGAGCAAGGCCTCCGCGGCCTCTTCGCCGGACAATCCGCGTGCGCGCCGCTCCTCGACGTCCGCAACCCGTCGAACCCGCTCTGTGCCGGACACAACGACCAGGTCCGCCAGCTCCTGCTCGACGACGCCCGCCTCCGGCTCGTGGTGATGGTCGCCTCCTGGCCGAGCTACTCCTGGGAAGGCGGCAAGTATCGGATCGAGGACGCGGAGGGAAGGAAGGGCAACCCGGTCGTCTTCCCGGATGCCCTGCGCAGGACGCTCCGCTTCCTCGAGGCGGAGAATCGGGTTGCCTGGCTGATCGGTCCGACGCCTGGTGCGCCGTCGGAGCTGCCGCTGCGCATGGCCATGGCACGCCGCGCCGGCGATGGCCAGCCGGCGCCGATCCCGACCGTGCGCTTCGAAAAGCGGCGCCAGACCTTCGCGCAGGCCCTCGCAGCCCTTCCCGAGAGGCTGCCGCTCGTCTTCACCGACCCGAGCGCCTGGCTCTGCGACGCGGCCACCTGCCGCTACGAAACCGCCGGACTGCCGCTGTATCGAGACAGAGGGCATCTCAACGTGCGCGGTGCGGCCTATCTGCGGCCCTTCCTCGAGCCGGCCTTCCTGGAGGCCATCACGCGGGCGGGACTCGCTTCGCCGCTAACGAGTGCCGCTGACCTTCCCTGAGGGCCCCGCTCAGGTCCGCATCCACTCGGTGGTCGCGGCGACCACCAGCGCCGTCGCTGCTCCGAGACCCAGCTCATCCGTATCCACCCGCACGACCGACGTCCCGGCTTCCCGCAGTGCAACCTCCAGCTCCGAGACGGTGCCTTCCATCCGGAAGAGCGCGGTGTCGATCTCCGCCGGCGATCGGCCGACGAATCGATTGGGGAGCCGTCTCGGGCGGTGTTGCATGCGCTCCATGCAGGTGGCGCGGCGGGCGCGGACGACGAACAGGAGATCGACGGGCGGGATCAGCGGCAGCCACGACTTCGCATCGCCGGGTGAGACGAGGCTGACGAGCCGCTGCACGAATCCTTCGTCGCACAGGAAGACGTCGCGCGCTGCGAGTCGTTCCGATGCGATCAGGTGCCACGCGAGGACGTCGGTGGCGTAGCCGACGAACCGCTCCACGAACTCGGCGGGCTCCCCGCCGCTCTCGGCTCCTCGTTGGATCGCGGAAAGGAGTGCTGGAAACGTGCCCGGCACACGTCCGCGCGCCTCGGAGACCACCCGTGCCCAGAACAGACGCCGAGCGACGCGCTCGCGCCATGCGGGCGGAAGGAGCCACTGCACGGCAGTGAAGGTCGAGCTCGAAGCAGGGGGGTACAGGGCGGCGACGCGGTCCCGATCGAAGCACGGCGAGCCGGCGACGCAGAGGGTCCGCTCCGCCTCCTTCACGATGCTGCTCTTGCCGCTGCCCGGGAGGCCGGTGAACTCAATCCGCCGCATCGCCCATCGTGTTCCAGATCGCCGCCACGACCCTGCGCGCTGCCTCCTCGAACGGGATCCCCTCGTTCTGGATCTCGGTGACCACCACCCCCTCCCCGAACGACAGCTCGTCGATCACACCCACCTTGCGGGTGATGGTCTCGAGGCTGGTGCCGTCGCTCTTGCGCGCGGCGGCGACCGCGGGCGAGACGCGGATCTTGAGCACGAGATCGGGAGCACACCGTTCACCGATCCGGTAGATCGCCCGCTCGATCGGGACGAAGGGCCGCAGCAGCGTTCCGGCCAGGGCGTTCCCGGCAGCTAGAACGGGCAGTCGCGGCCCATCGCAGGTCCCGGCCACCGCGGCCTGCGGGAACCGGTCGCAGACCACGAGCATCCCCGCCCGCCTCGCCAGCGACAGGCGGACGAAGCCGATCACCTTGTCGAGGTCGATCGCGGCGGCCACCGGGACGTCGAGGAGGCGCCGCAGGGAGGCGGAGCGGCCGAAGCGGCGGCGTGCGGCCAGCGCGAGTCGCAGCAGCGCGGATCGCGAGCCGGCGCCGTGGCCGAAGTAGATCCGCTCGACGTCGAGTTTCTGGGCAAAGAAGTCAGCGGCGGCCTTCGTGAGCGAGGACTTCCCCGAGCCGTCGCAGCCGAGAAGCGCCACCGCAAAGCCACGTCTCGGCCGGATCCGTCGCGCCGCCACCGGAAGGCCCGCGCGCCGCGCTCGGCGCGTCAGGCGGAGCGCCCAGCCACGTTCACGCCGGAGGCGGGCTTCGGCGGCAGCCGACAGGCGGCGATGCGGGGCCAAGGCGGTGATGACCTGCGGCCTGGCCCCCTCGATCCGGCGATCCCCCTCGTCGAGCACGGCCCGGAGCGCCGCTGCGGCGTCGGCCCCGAGGAGGCGTCCTGCGAGCGCCGAGAACGCGGGCCCGTCGACGCGTTCCCGCAGCCAGCCGAGCTCGAGTGCAGCGCCCCCGTCCGGGTCCAGCCGCAGGGCTCCGCGAGGCTGCTTGACGCAGATGCGGACGATCAGCAGCAGCAGCTCCATCTCCGGAGAGGAGACGAAGATCGGCGAGCCCGGCGCCGAGGGCACGCGCGACGCGAGCACCTCGGCCTCCCACGGCAGGGAATGGGCCTTGATGTTCCTCTCACCGACCAGCAGCCGGAAGTGCACGTGGAAGTGCACGAGGATCGGCCCGCTCGGATCGACTGCGAGGTAGTCCTCGATCCCAGGATAGTCGCGGAAGGAGACCGGCTGGAACCGGCGCGCGCCCGCTTCGGCCAGCGCGCTCTCCACGTCCTTGCGACGGTCCTCGGGAAAGAGCAGATCCAGGTCGGTGCGACCGCGGAGCGCAGCATCCAGATGGCGGTTGCTCTTCCAGTGGCACCAGGGGATGTCTCCGCGCGAGAGCGAGGAGACCAGTCGCTCGACGGGCGAAGCCATGATCATGGCGTGCATCGGTCGCTCGCGGGGGCGCCGAGGCCATGCAGGATCCCGTCGGGCGTCTCGCTCTCCTCGCGTGCCATGGATGGAATCGGGGGCTCCTGGCGCCAGGAAACGGCGGGAAGACGGCGGGCCATTATACAGGTCGGCAGAACCCCCGCCGGGGAAGGTTGGGGCTACCGTAGCGAGCCATCGTTCATCGTCCGGTGACCACGATCCTCAATCTTTCCACCCGCCCCGCCGACGGGGCGGGTGGTGAAGTCGTCGGGAGAGGAGGGGGCTTGACCAAGCGGCAACGCAGGCGCAAGGAGCCGAGGTTCGCGGGAGTTGCATTCCTCCTGGCGGCCGCGCTCGCGATCGCCGCCTCCGGCTCGGCCGGGGCCGCGGACGTCCGCAAGGGCGGGAAGGCGAGCCGGGAGGTCGGAACCACCAACGCGTGGCGACAGCCGACGACCAGCGGAAGAGCCCAGGGCCAGCGCCCGCCGTCCGAGCGCATCCCTACCGCGACTGCCTCGGAAGCTGCTCCTGCAACGCCTGAGCTTCCGGCCGCGCCTGCCGCGGCGCCAGCGGGTGGGCCGGAGCCCGAGTTCGTCGCCTACGGCTTCGGAGCCGCGGCTACCGGAGGGCGCGGCCATCCGGTCGTAACGGTCACCACGCTCCGGGATTCCGGCGACCGAGGGATGCCGATCCCCGGCTCGCTGCGTGCGGCGCTCTCGGGTGGCAATCGAATCGTCCGCTTCCGGGTGAGCGGCAACATCGAACTCGTCGACCAGCTCAAGGTCCGGCACCCGAACATCACGATCGACGGCAGCGACGCCCCGAACGGCGGGGTCGCCATCTGGGGGAGCCCCCTGATCGTCGAGGCCAACAACGTGGTGATCCGCCACCTTCGCTTCCGCGGCAGCCATCCCTCGGAAGCGGTCGACGCCCTCGCGATCGGAGGCGGCTCGGACATCCTGATCGATCACATCTCCTGCACCTGGGGGACGGACGAGTGCCTCTCGATGTACGGGTACTCGTACGCCGGCACCGGCCGCGTCCGCAGGGTCACCGTGCAGAACTCGCTCTTCGCGGAGATGGCTCAGGGCCACAACATGGCGACACTCGTCAACGGCGACGTGAGCCACGTGACCTGGTTCCGCAACGTGTTCGCCAAGTCCGACAACCGCAATCCACAGCTCTCCACGGGCCAGCGAAGGGGTCCTCACCAGTCTCCGGGCGCACGGCTCTCCGGCATCGCCGAGTACGAGCTGATCCAGAACGTCGTCTACGACGCCGCGTACGGCACCCGGATCTGGAACCAGAGTCCGGACTGGACCATCCATCTCGACGCGATCGGGAACCTGTGGAAGCCCGGACCGCGCTGGCCCGATCCCAAGGTCCCGATCATGATCTCCACGCGGCCGGCGAGCGTCGGTCCGATCCGCGTCTTCCTCGATCGCAACAGTGGCCCCCGCCGCAGCCCGGGAGCCCCGCGCGAGTGCGACTTCTTCTCCTTGGAGTCCATCAACTCCCCCTGCGGTGGATACGAAGGGAACCACCGCGCCGACGCGCGGCTCATCCAGTCCCACAGCTTCCCGAGCACGACGGCCGCCGCGGATCTCCCGAACATCCTCGCCAACGTGGGCGCCACGCGACCGTGCCGTGACTCGGCCGACCGGCGGATCGTGGAGGAGGTCCGGACCGGCACCGGCCAGCGCTCCCACACCCCTCCCCGTCTTCCGGACCTCACCCGACCCTGCCCGCCGTGAGCCCGGCACCGCACTTGGCAGGCTCGAATCGATCGGGGAATAATCGTCCGATGCTCCTCTGCCTCGCTCCGCCCGGCGGCCGCGGATGTCCCGTGAATGCCACATGACGACCCCCGCCACTCACCCGGATCTCGTCTACATCCTCTGCCCTTCGTACCACGGAGCCACGCTCCTCTCGCTCCTGCTGAACAACCACCCCGAGGTGCTCGCCCTCGGCGACACGATCCCCACACGGTCCTTCGACCAGCTCTGCCTCTGCAAGAAGCTCATCAGCGAGTGCGCCTTCTGGCGGGAAGCCCTCGATGCGGCCCGCGCCGATCGCTTCGCCGCGGAGTCACGATTCCTGCCGCCGCTCCCCCGCCTGGCCGCTGGTGAGCGGTCGAACCTCGTCGCCAACCTCGCGCTGGCCTCGCTCGCCGCCGTCCCGCCGCTCCGCCGGAGCCTCGTGGGGAGCCTGACGGCGCTCTCCTCCTATCTCGACGCCTACGAATGCTTCCGCCGTGTGACCCTGCGCAGGGCAGGCGCGCGGGTATTCGTGGACGGCCAGAAGAGCTGGCCGATCCCGCTGGTCGTACACGGGCTGACGGGCCGGCCGATCTCGATCCTTCACCTGACCCGGGATCCGCGAGCGTTCGCCTACTCGATGCTGCAGCGAAAACGCGCCACCCCGGAATTCGCCGCGAGGGGCTGGGTTCGACAACACCGGTTGATAGCGGCCGTCGGCCACATAGCTGCCAGGCGGAGGGGAGTTCTCCAGGTCCGCTACGAGGATCTCGCGCAGGCACCGCGCGAGACGATGGCCAGGGTGTTCTCGTTCCTCGGCCTCCCTGACGCGGAGGTGGTCCGGACACCCGTCGACGGGGAGAAGGGGCATCTCATCGGGAACAAGATGAAGAAGACCTTCGACGGGACGATCGAGCTCGACGTGAGATGGAAGGACGGCCTCTCGGAAGCGGATACCCGGCGGATCGTCCAGATCTCGACGACGATGATGAGGCGCCTCGGCTACCTGCACTGACACGCTTGGATGCCGTGATGCGAGTTTCTCCGGGGTCGGGGCGCTGCGAGCCCGGATCCTCGGCGGAGAGGCTCACCTCACGGCGCCGCCAGGACATCGCTGAGCAGGTCCGCGTGCAGCCGTGCCGAACGATCCCACGAGAAGCCGCCCGCGCGCCGCCGTCCTCGGGCGGCCAGGTCGCGGGCCAAGGAGGGGTCCGCCAGGAGCGATTCCATCGCCGCCGCGAGGGCGCCGGTGTCGTGCGGGTCCGCCCCGAGAACGCAATCGGCCGCGATCTCGCGGAACACGCCGATCTCGGCGGCGACGATCGGCAGCTCCATCGCCATCGCCTCGATCAGCGGATGGCCGAAGGTCTCCAGGAAGGACGGGAACACGAAGCCGCACGCTCCGGCATACCAGCCCCGGATCTCGGCGTAGGGCACCTCGCCGAGCAGGTGGGTGCGCTGCGCAAGAGCGCCGGTCGCAGCGCGCGCTGCCTCCATGTCCCGGCGATGCGCGCGGTCGGGCTCGTCGCCGATGATCACGAGGTCGGGGGCATCCGGCCGCCGGCGGGCGACCTGCGACCAGGCCTCGATCAACCGCACGTAGTTCTTGTAGCGATAGACCGAGCTCACCGAGAGCAGGTACGGCCGGCCGCCCGCCAGCCGCTGCGGCGCGACACTCGCTCGCGACCAGGCCTCCAGGTCGATGCCGTGCGGCACGACGGCACGCCGCTCGGGCGGGAGCCCGACCTCGTCGCCGATCCAGCCCGCCGAGTCGGCGCTCACGAACAGGATGCGTGCGCAGACCCGCGCCGAGTGGCTGGCCAGCCGGCGCAGGACGAACAGCCGCGCGCGCTGCCGGAGGGGCCAGCCGAGGTCGAGGCGGGAGAAGACGTTCGGGTTCCGGAAGCTCGCGATCGCGGGACAGGGGGGACGGGGCGGCGCGTACTCGGCCGTCGAGAAGTAGAGGTCCGCACCCCACCTGCGAGCACGCTCCGCCGCGTGCAGCACGAGGAACCGCATCCGGCCCGTCCAGGCGACCTCGGGGAGCACCTCCACCTCGAGGTTCGCGAGCGGCGGGAGCGCCGCGGCCAGGTGCTCCTCGCGGAGCCACAGGCGGAAGCGATCCTCGGGACGCAGCGCGGCCAGGCGCGGCACGAGATTGCGCACATAGGTGGCGCCGCCTCCGCTGCGCGCCATCGAGCCGTCGATCAGGATCCGCCGGCCGTTCATCTCAGTGCGGGAGTGCAGCCTCGGCCGCCCCCCCGACGGCCCCAGCGCGCCGCAACGCCGCTGCGTACGCCTGGGCGATCTCGGCGTTCGCCCACGGCCGCCAGTGACCACCCGAATGAGGATTCGCGAACGGCAGCTCGGGGATCGCCGCCTGTACGGACGCAGCCCGCGGCTCCCAATCGGCGAACGCGATCCCGGCCTGCGCTGCCCGTTCGCGCAGCCACGAGTAGGAAGGCCCCGGAGCGTTCGCCCACGAGAGGATCAGCGTCGAACCCCATTCCTGCGTGCGCTGGTGGATCTCCTCGATCACAGGCCACTCGCGCTCGGCCACCGAGATCGGCGTCCCCGGCTGGCCGGCGCCCTGCCGGCTCTCCGCCTCGGCGACGAGGCGGAGCCTGCGAAGCTCGGCGATTGCGAGCTTGCCTCGCTTCACCAGCTCCAGCTCCCCGAGCCACAGCAGCGGGCGTACCGAAGCGCCCCAACGCGGACTCCCGTACACGATGTGGCGATGCCGGTAACCCGACTCGAACAGCACGTCGTCGTCCCAGTCGTTGTCGGATCCGAGGTAGAGGACGTAGTCGGGCGTCCCCAGCTCCTTGGCGAACCGCTCGAGCGAGACCAGCGATTGCTGCCCCCCGAACGCCGCCAGTCCGAGGTTGACGATCGCAAGTTTTTTCGCGTAGAAGCCGAGCTCGTCTCGGTTCCAGAGCAGATCGAGCTGGAAGGGATACGACGCGTCGGCTGGAAGGCCCGTACCCTGGGTGAACGAATCTCCGAGCGCGAACGCGACCTCCGGGTAGCCGTCGAAGCTCTCCTGGAAGTTCACGGTGCCCAGCCGATTGGTGCGCACCTCTTCGAGGTGGTCGGTGAGGCGGTAGAGATGGAGACCCGGGCCGAGCCGATAGCCCAGATCCTCGTCGTAGCGGTACGCGCTCTGGATGCCGGCCAGATGGATCGGCGCCACCACGCGCAGGCCGAACTCGGCGAACCCGATCAGTACCAGACACGACGACACCGATACGAGGAGAAGAACGAGAGTCTGGCATCTGCTGCCCATCACCGGGTCGTCTCCCGCGACGTTCGAGCGGTCAGGATCCCGTAGAGCGACTCGACGTCTTGCGCCACCCGGTCGAGCGAGAACCGGTCCACGGCGAGCCGCCGCGCTTCGGCTGCGCAACGGGCGCGCCGGTGGGGCTCCGACAGGAGCAGTCGGAGCCCCTCCGCAAGCGGCGCCGCGTCGGGGCCGCCGGCCAGCACGCCAACCTCGGCGGCGGCGAAGATGTCCTCGCTGCCCGACACCGGCGCCGACACCACGGGCAGCGCACACGCCATCGCCTCGAGGAGGCTGTTGGAGAGGCCCTCCCGGATCGACGGCAGCACGAAGAGGTCCGCAGCCTGGTACCACTCGAGCGGATCGGGAACCGCCCCGACGATCGAGACGGAATCACCGCAGGGCGCGGCGCAGCGGAGAAGCTCCTCGCGGACGGGACCGTCGCCGACGAAGATCAGCCTCGCGCCTTTGGGCGGCCCGAGGCGGCGCCAGGCATCGAGCAGGCCGAGCGGGTTCTTCTCCGGGCTGAGACGCCCCACGTAGAGGACCGCCGTCACGCCCTCGAGGCCGAGCCTCCGGCGGAGCGCCTGCCGCGCCGGTGGCGGGAGGGGCCGGAGCCGCTCGACGTCGATGCCGTTGGGGATGCGGTGGACACGCTCCGCCGGGATTCCGAACCGCTCGATCTCCTTCGCGACACGCTCGCTCGGGGCCAGGAAGGCGTCGATGCGGCGGTGCAGACCCTCGAGGAGTGAAGGGAGCCGACCCCGCCGCAGGGCGACGAGGATGCTGTTCTCCTCCGTACCCGTGAGCTTCAGCACCACCGGCCGCCCGAAGAGGCGGCCGAAGACGACGGCGACGGCAGCGGCCCCTCCATACTGATGGACGTGATAGACGTCGAAGCGCCGCCCGTGGACGAGCAGGAAGCTCGCGAGCGCAATCGCCCCGCTCAGCAGGTGCAGCCCGGGACGCAACGCCACCCGGAGCCGCCGCACCGTGAGCCCGTCGCACCCCTCGCGCGCGGGCCAGCCCGGGTCCCGCCGTTCCGCCACCACCGTCACCCGGTGCCCTCGCGCCACGAGCGCCTGCGACAGCCGCTCTGCGGCACGCTCGTAGCCACCGACCATGGGCCGGAACTGGGGGCTCACCATGAGCACGCGAAGCGGGCCGGGCACGGGAGGTTCCTCAGCGAGGGCTGCGGGTCGCGAAGGCTACTCGACCCCCTGGAGAGCGGCGAGGGGTCTCGAGGATGCGGCGCGGCGGAGCGGCACGCACGGCCCAGCCTCGCGCGGCTTGCCGCACGGTCGCGCACGTGACTACTCTTGCGCCCATCGTGCGCGAGAGCCGCATCTTCCTTCGGCGCTTCCCGGCCGGATGGCTCCACGTGCTGGCGCCCGGTGGGCTGCTCGCGGTGCTCCTGCGCCTCGCTCCGTGTGACGCCTCGACGCTCGAGGTTCCCGGGCAGTACCCGACGGTCCAGGCGGCCATCGACGCCGCGGCCGGCGGCGACGAGATCGCCCTGGCCCCGGGCGTCTACCCCGAGGCGATCACGATCTCGGGCAAGACGCTCGCGATCCGCTCCCGCTTCGCGACCAGCGGGGATCCGGCGGACGTCGAGGCCACCGTGCTCGAGGCGGTCGGCGCGGACGTGGTGACCGCGCTCTCGGGCGCGCAGGTGCTCCTCCACGGCGTCACGCTGCAGAAGGGGCTCGCCGCCGTGCGGCTCCACGCCGGCACGCGCCTCGAGCTCCTGGACTCGCGCGTGCTCCAGACGGTGGACGGGATCTCGCTGGAAGGCGGGAGCAGCGCCGGCGCGCCGCTCACGACCGCGATCGTCCGGCGCTGCCGGATCGAGGGCAACGGCGACGACGGCATCGACTCCGACGGCAAGTCGCAGATCCACGTCGAGGACAGCGAGATCCTCGGCAACGGCGACGACGGCATCGAGATCCGCCTCCACGCCAACGGCTTCGCGGCCGGCCAGGCGATCACCCACGTCCTGCTCGGCAACCGGATCACGAGCAACGGCGAGGACGGGCTGCAGCTGATCGACTACCCGGGCCTCTCGCCGCGCTCCTTCCGGATCGAGCGCAACGTCTTCGCCGGCAACGCGATGGCGGGCATCGGGATGATGTGCGACGGCAACACCATCGAGGACTTCCAGGGCTGCCCGATTCCCGAGCCGGTCCGCCTCCTCAACAACAGCTTCGTGGGCAACGACCACGGCCTCAGCGGCGGCGCCGACGCCGTCGGCGTGAACAACCTGTTCGCCGGCAACGCGACGCTCGGGGCCAAGAACGTGGCGGGCGGCTCCGCTCTGGTGGCGAGCCTGTTCCACGACAACGGTACGGACTACGCAAGCTCTCAGGTGGATCCCGGCAGCACCCTGCTCGCGGATCCCCGGCTCGACGCCGAGTACCGGCTGCAGGACGGCAGCCCCGCGATCGACGCCGGCCTGGCCTACTACCAGCACGGCGCCGAAACCGTGATCGACCTCGCGCCGGACGAGTACGCGGGGAGCGCCCCGGACCTCGGTGCCTTCGAGTGGGCTCCCGGTACGGCCGGCCCGCTGGAAGCGACCGTGCGCGTCGCGGCGTCCGCCGACGACGCCGAGGAGGGCCCCACGTACGTGGCGCTCACGAGCAGCGACCTGGAGCTCGTGACGGATGGGCCGGACGTGCAGACCGTCGGGATCCGCTTCCGGGATCTCCCGATGCCGAGGTACGCGCCGATCCTTGCCGCCTGGATCCAGTTCCAGGCGGACGAGACGAACGCAGGCGCCACGGGCCTTTCGATCCAGGCCGAGGCGGCGGACGACGCCCTGCCCTTCGCGGCGGTGCCGGGGAATCTCGCCGCGCGGCCTCGCTCGGCAGCCTGGGCCGATTGGACGCCGCCGCCCTGGACGGTCGCGGGAGCCGCCGGCGAAGCCGAGCGCACGCCCGACCTCGCGGCGCTCGTGCAGGAGATCGTGGATCGACCGGGGTGGGAAGGCGGAAACGCATTGGCCTTCCTGGTCGCAGGAGCGGGCCGGAGGACCGCGGTGTCCTACGACGGATCAGCCGGTAGCGCTCCCCTGCTGCGGGTCCAGTACGCGCTACCCGGCTGTGGGAACGGCTTCCTCGAGCCAGGCGAGGCCTGCGACGACGGCAACGTGACGCCCGGCGACGGATGCGACGGAAGCTGCCAGCTCTCGGCCGCGTGCGCCGACGGCGTCGACAACGACGTCGATTCCCGGTTCGACTTCCCGGGCGATCCCGGCTGTGCAGGGCCCGACGACGATTCCGAGCGGTCCTCCCTGCTTCCCTGCGACAACGGGATCGACGACGACGGAGACGGGGGCATCGACTTCGCGGGGGACGACGACGAGGACGGCATCCCGGACCCGCCGGGCGACCTGGGCTGCGCCGGCCCCGCGAGCCCGGGCGAGGCCCCGGCCTGCCAGGACGGCGTCGACAACGACGGCCAGCCCGGCATCGACTTCGACGGCGGCGCCTCGGTCCACGGGGCGGCCATCGCACCGATCGATCCCGAGTGCGCCGGCCGGCCCTATCTCGATCGGGAGGCTGCGAGCGCATGCGGGATCGGTGCGGAGCTGGTGGCGCTCTGGGGACTGGCGGCCGTGTTGCGCCCTCGCCGCCGGAAGGCCGCGAGTCAGGCGACCAGCTCCCGGTAGAGGGAGCGGTAGCGCCCGGCAACGACGCCGATCTCGTACTCGGCGCGGACCCGGGCGTGACCCGCAGCGACCAATCGCCGGCTCAGGGCTCCGTCGCTCGCGAGCGCGCGCATCACCTCGTGCAGCGCGGCCCGGTTTCCCAGCGGAAACAGCAGGCCCGCCTCGGCCTCCCCGAGGACCTCCCGGTTCGGCTCGATGTCGCTCGCCGCGCACGGGAGGCCTGCGGCAAGCGCCTCCAGGAGCACGTTCGACATGCCCTCGGCTCGCGAGGGGTGGATCAGGGCGTCGGCCCAGGCGAACTCCTCCGCGGTAGGGGAGAAGCCGACCGCGGAGATGCTTCGTGCACCCGAGGGAAGCCGGGCCAGGCGCTCACGCAGGCCCTCGACGTCCCCGCCGCCTGCGATGCGCAGCTCCGCGTCCGGCGCCTCCGCGAGGAGATCCTGGAAGGCGCCGAGGAGGCTCTCGAAATCGAACTTCACCAGGCGGCCGAGACAGAGGAAGCGCCGTGCGGGTGCCCGGGCCCGTGGCGTCGCTGCGGCCGCAACGTCGATCCCGTTCGGGATCGTGACCACGCGGTGATCCGGCACCCCGGACTTCGACAGATCCTCGTGGACTTCGCGGGAGATCGCGATCCAGCGATCGACCTTCTCCACCAGGTTCCGCTCGATTCGCTGCCCGAGCAGCGACCCGCGCCGGAGGGCCAGGAAGTCGAAGCCCCGGCCTCCGCACGCGATCTTGCAGATCGTGGGCCGGCCCTCGGCGCGCGCCACCTCCTGTGCGAACCCCACGAGCGGCGACGCGATGTGCGCGTGGAACACGTCGAAATCCTGGATGAGCCTTCTCACCGCCCGGTGTAGCTGGACACGCTCGATCAGGAGGTTCGGGACGCCGAGCCCTCCGACGCCGGGGAAGCGCTTCGTGAGGTCGGTCATGGGGAAGCGATGGATGCGCAGCCCTTCTGCGTCCTCGAGCAGGGGATGCGCCGGATCCTGCTGGACCGTCAGCACCTCCACGTGGCAGCCCTGTCCGATGAGCGTCCGGGCCAGCAGCTCGGCCTGCCGCTCCGCCCCCCCGATCACGGGCCGGAACTGACTGCAGAACATCAGGACCCGCATCGGCACTCCGCCGGCCCACCCGTCTCCCTGCCCGTCACGCGGGTCGCCCCAGGATCCACGGGACCAGCCGCCCGATCGGACCCGGGGCGACCTCGCCGAGGAGCACCTGATCCGCCGGCTCGAGCGGCCGCAGCACGCGGATCGCCCCCACGTACACCAGGCCTGCCAGTGCGATCTCGGCGAGCAGCGGAAGCCACGGATCGAGCGCCCGGCCCACCAGCACCGCGGCCGCCGCCGCGAGGCCGCCTCGCGAGAGCGCCCGCCACGGCATCCGAAACGCGATCAGCCGGCGCACGAAGAAGAGCAGGACCATGTTCTTGAAGGCCACGCTCACCGCGGTCGCCACCGCCATGCCGGTGGCGCCGTAGTGGATCACGAGCGGCACGCCGAGCGCGACGTTGAGCAACACGGCGACCTTCGAGTAGATGAGGCTCTCCGGTCGCTTGAGGGCGCGTACCACCATGCCGAGGGGCATGAAGTGCAGGATCAGGAAGGCGAGCAGGATCACCACCGGCGTGAAGGCATCGCCGTAGGTGGTGTGGAAGACGAAGGCCAGCAGCTCGCGCCCGCCGGTCAGGAACGCCACCAGCAGGCCCAGGCTCACCAGGCTGTTCGTGTCGTACAGGAAGCGGAACATGCGCTGGAGCTCGACGGGGTCTCCCGTCTGCTCGTAGCGGGTGTAGAAGGTCGCCCCGGTCACCGACTTCAGCATCGGGATCGGCAGGAAGAACTGGAGCCGCGAGACGATCGTGGTGGCCACGGCGTAGATCGCGACCTGCACGTTGTCCGAGAAGTACGAGACGATGAAGCGCGCGATGTCGGTGCTCAGGAAGTTGACGCCCCACTCGTTCACGAACGAGAGGCGCCGGTAGGAGGTCTGCTCGCGGTCCTCGTCGACGCCGGCCGCGAGCTTCCGCAGCCCCGGCGCCGGGTATTGCCGCCCGAACACCCAAGCGGCCGCTGCCAGGTTCCCGGCCGCGACACAGGCGGCGAGGATCACGAAGAACAGGAAGTCCTCGCGCCAGTAGATGCCGAGCGCCGTGACCGCGAGCTGGAGGACCTGGGCCGGGAAGGTCCGCAGCACGACCTCCCGCTGCAGGAAGCGCGCGTTCATGGCGGTGGTCAGGTAGAGCGTCCCCCGGTTCGCGATGACTGCCCCCTGGATCACGACCAGGTGCAGCCAGTAGCCCTCGAGACCGAAGCGGGCCTGGTAGAGATCGAAGCCGAGCACCAGGAGGCCGGAGACGGCGACGGCCAGGATCATCTGGCGGAACACGATCGGCCAGACGGTCCGCCCCACCTCTCCGGCATCGTCCAGGCCCGGAACGAAGCGGATGATGAACTCCACCCATCCGAACGAGGTGACGAGGTTCACGGTGACCGGCAGCGCGCCGAAGAGCGCCCAGATCCCGTACTCCTTGGGATCCAGGTAGCGGACCAGCAGCACCATCGAGACCAGCGAAAGCAGGATCTGGAGGGCCGCCGCGGTGAAGGACCAGGGCAGCGCGCGCCGCACGTTCCTACGGAGCTCGCTCATCCCTGCCCTCCGGATACGCGCGCCGCGGCGATCCCGAGCCACTCGTGCAGGGCGCGCGTCGTGAGCGAGAGGCTGTCGACCCGCGGCAGGAGCGTCAGGGCCTCGACGGCCAGCGGCCGCTGGGAGGCGCTGGTCGCGATGAAGTCGGTGGGGGCCGGGACCACGTCGAAGCCCTGCGCCTCGAACCAGCCAGCAGCGCGGCGCATGTGGAGCGCCGACGTGACGAGCAGGATACGGCGCACACCCATCGGCTCGAGGAGCTCGCGGAGCGAGGCCGCCTCCTCGCGCGTCGTGAGCGGACCGGGCTGCTCGAGGATCGCTCCTGCCGGGACGCCGAGGAGCCGTAGCAGCTCGGCCGCGAGGGCGGCCTGGGTGGCAGCGCTGTCGAAGCTCCCGCCGACGGTCACCACGCGCGGGGCGCGCTGCTCGTGCCAGAGCCGCGCCGCCTCGAGGGCACGATCCCCGGCGTCCGTCACCTCGACCGCACGGCGTGGGGCCAGCGGCGGCTGGAGCCCACCACCGAGGACGACGATCGCGTCCGCCTTCGCATCGGGCGCGGGCGGATTCGAGTAGCCCTCGAGCGAGCGCGCGAGCGTCTCCGAGGTGAGCCGGCAGCCTCCGCCCCAGAGAAGCGCGAGCGCCAGGGCCACGAGCACCCGCGCGCTCGGGCGCACGCCGTGACTGCACAGCACCGCGAGCAGCGCGAGTCCGGCGAGCGAGAACGGGTAGACCAACCAGGTCGCCAGCTTGGTGAGGAGGAGCGCGAGCGACGGGCCTTCCAATCGACCTCCAACGGCGCCGTGATCCGGGGGGACCAGCGGCGCGGCGAGCGCCGAACCTTAGTCAACCCGGCAGGCAGGTGGGATCCTCGGCAGGCAGGGCCGCGCGGAAGACCACGCCGCGGCCCGAGAGCCGGTACGTGCTCGCTGCCGCCGGTACCACGCAGCTTTCCCCGCGCCCGAGGGCCACGGCGCCACCCGGAGCAGCGGCCTCCACCCGGCCCGACACGCAGAGCAGGATCTCCGGCCCGCGCATCCGCACCGCCACCCCTCCACCGACATCCGGCTCGAGGCGCGATAGCTCGAACTCACGGGTGGGCGTCACGAACGCAGTGTGTCCGGCCGCCCTCTCTGCCGGCCCCACCCGGGGGACCGGTGCGGCCTCGCAGCGCGCGACCCGCAGAACCTCCTCGGCGTCGATCGGCTTGCTCGTCAGGCCCGCCCGGGCCACGTTGTCCGACGCCCCCATGATCTCGACCGCAGCGCCCGCGAGGTAGCAGTGCAGCTCACCGGGCGGCAGGAACAGCCCTTCGCCGGGCTCGAGATCGACCGCGTTCATCAGGACCGGAGCGATCAGGCCGGCGTCCCCGGGCCATCGCCCGGCGAGGGCGAGGACACGCCGGGCAATGGGATCGCTCCGCTCCCGTGCGACGGCGTGGGCAAGGAGGCTTGCGAGGCGCGGCTCCCGCTGGCGGGCCGTCGCGCGCAGCCACGTCGCGAGGAACGCCCGCAGGCCGTCCGGCCCGGGCGGCCAGTCGCCGGCAAGGCCGGCTCCGGTCAGCCACGCCCGGCTCTCCGCCACGGGGCGGAACCCGCAGAGCGCCTCGAAGCGCGTGAGGGCACAGATCAGCTCCGGCTTCGCGTAGGGATCGCGGTAGCGGCGCTGGGTCGCCTCGCGCTCCCCATCCGCAGCGAAGACGGCTGCCGCGCGCTCCGCATCGGGATGGACCTGCAGCGAGAGGGGCTCCCCTACCGCGAGCACCTTGAGCAGGAAGGGAAGCCGGGGCCCGTGCGCCGCGATCAGCTCCGGTCCGAGCCACGGGTCGGGCCAGCGCGCGAGGACCGCATCGAGGGGAAGCCAGTTGCCAGCGTCGATCTCGACGAGCGCAGGGCCCGCCGGATGGGCGCCGAGCCAGAGCTCCGCCTCCGGCTCGTCGCTCGGAGCCGCTCTCCCGAGCAGGTCCGCGAGCACGTGCCGCGATCCCCACGCGTAGCGTTGGACCACTCCCCGCAGCCGATGGGCACGCGCTCGCTTCGGCATCGGATCCCAGGCTTCCGCTCCGCCCTTCGCCGTGATGGCTCGCGAGGAGCGTCGCACTATAGTGGGCGCTCGCTCGTGAGGCGAACCATGCAGCTCGCCCATGCGGCCCGCTGGTGGCGGACCGTCCGCCCGCTGAGGGCTGCCCAGATCACGCACCGCCTCCGGCTCATGATCCGTCGCCGACTCGTCTCGCGACAGGCGGAGCGCATCGATCGACGCTACGGCGTGCGGGCAGCGGCCTTCGCGGTGCGCTGGGACCATCGTGGCCTGGCGTCCCTGGCACGACGGCGGACGGAGCGCCGGGGCCCGGAGCATGCCGGAAAACGAGCCCTGGAGGTGGCCGCCGGGCGCTTCACGCTGCTAGGCGAGACCCGTGACCTCGGTCAGCCCGTCGCCTGGGACCACCCGGATCTCGAGCAGGCCCTCCTCTGGAAGACGCACCTGCACGAGGCCGGCTGGGCGTTCGACCTCGCGGTAGCGTCGCGGCACGATCCCGGGGCGGACTACCGGACGGCGCTGCTTGCGCTGCTCGCCGACTGGCAGGCGGCCGAGCCCATCGGTCGCCCCGGCTACGCGCTCGTCACCTGGAACGAGCGCGTCGTCGCCACCCGTCTCATGCACCTTGCCGCTGCGGGCTCCGTGCTCGGCCTGCGCGCCGGTGGTCCCGACGCCGACTGGCTCGGCCGCGAGATCGTGCGCCACGCGCTCTTCCTGCGCGACAACCTGGCGCTCGACCTCCAGGCGAACCACCTGTTCCGGGACTGCGTCGCCCTCGCCTTCGCCCACGAGATCGCCGGCTGCGCGCCCGACGGCCTGGCGCTCGTCGAGCGCGAGGTGCGCGAGCAGATCCTGCCGGACGGGGCCCACTACGAGGGCTCGGCGATGTACCACGCGGTGTGCCTCGCCGACCTGATCGATCTCGCGCTCCTGCTCGGCGAGCGTGCGCCCGGCTGGCTCACGGACGCGGTCCGCCGCGCGGGCGGGTTCCTCGAGAGCGTGCTCCTCGGAGACGGCGACATCCCTCTCCTCGGCGACGCCTGGCGGGGCGAGGTGGAGCCGGGCGTGCTGCTCGAGCAGGCGCGCGCCGCGGCGGGGCCGCTCGTGGCGCCGCACGAGCCCGAACGCTCGAGCGGGCTCGTGCGGCTCGAGCGCGGGCCCGTGCGCCTGGTGGTGCGGGCTGGCCCGCACGGCCCGGACCACCAGCTCGGCCACGCCCACGCGGACCTGCTGTCCTTCGATCTCTCGCACGGGACCCGGCGGCTCGTGACCGACACGGGCACCGGGATGTACGCCGCGGGCCCGGCCCGCACGAGCCTGCGCTCGACGGCCGCTCACAACACCGTGCAGCTCGACGGCAAGGAGCTCCTCGAGGCGTGGTCGAGCTTCCGGACGGGCCGGCGCGGCCGGGCCCGCTGCCACGGGCGGGGCGAGGCGGCGGGAGTTGCGTGGCTCCACGCCTCCCACGACGGCTGGCGCTGGCTCCCGGGCGCGCCCGTGCACCATCGGCTGCTGGCGGTCGCTGAGGACGCGGTGCTGGTGCTCGACGCGCTCCTCGGCGGCGGCACGCACGCCGTCGCGAGCCGCCTCCACCTGCACCCGGAGGCACCACGGGACGCCCTCCGCATCCATCCGCTGGCCGGGCACCTCCGCTGGAGCCACGGCCCGGTCCACGAGCGCTTCGGCGAGACCCGGGAGGGCGCCATCGCGCTCGTCGAGGAGGAGGCCCCGCTCCCCTGGCTCGGCGGCTTCTGGCTGCGCTTCGGGCCGGGGGCGCCGGCGCGCTCGTCGCTCGCGTGGGACGGCGACGCAGCGGTTGCCGAGATCACCGACGGCGCCGCCCGCCTGAGCGTACGCTGGGCACCGGTCGCCGCCTCGGTCGAGATCGCCGTGCTAGGGTCCGGCGCATGAGGCGCTGGTTCGTGCTCTCCGCCATCGGCCAGGACCGCCCGGGGCTCGTCGCCGAGCTCGCGCAGCTCGTCTACGACTGCGACGCGAACCTCGAGGACTCGCGGATGACGATCCTCGGGACCGACTTCGCGGTGATCCTGCTGGCCTCGTCCGCCGCCGCGGGCTGTGCGGACCGGCTGGCCCAGGGCGCGAAGCGCCTCGAGCGCGACCACGGCCTCACGATCCTGCTCCGCGCGCTCGAGGGCGAGCCGCGCAGCCCCGTCCCGGCCCCGGGCTTCGTCGCCGCGCGCGTCACCGCCTCCGGCCAGGACCGCGCGGGCATCGTCGCCGCGATCGGCCGCGTGCTCGCCGAGCACGGCGTCAACATCGGCGAGCTCACGACCCGCAGCCGCCCCGGCTTCGGAGGGCAGCCCCACTACGAGATGGTCGCGACGGTGGAGATGCCGGAGCCGCTCGATCCGGCGGCGCTGCGCGAGGCGCTCGAGCGCGTGGCCGACCGCTTGGTGCTCGACGTCGAGCTCGCCCCGCTCTGATCTGATCCGCTCTAGCGCGCGCTACACCAGCGATCGATCGCCTTCGCGAGCGTGGCGGCCTGGTGCTCGAGGGTGCACTCCTCGCGAACGAAGCGCGCGCCCGTATCGTTCGCAGCCCGCAGGGTACGGATCTCGGCCAGTGCGCG
Source organism: Deltaproteobacteria bacterium (assembly GCA_035063765.1). Lineage (NCBI taxonomy): Bacteria > Pseudomonadati > Myxococcota > Myxococcia > Deltaproteobacteria bacterium. Next base: position 39,562 of record JAPSFT010000019.1, on the reverse strand, counting down.
GCGCGCCTCGTCGAGATCCCGCGCGAGGTGACAGCCCGGGAGCGGCTTGTTGTAGATCACGTAGCGCCCGCGAGCCAGCATCTCGATCGGCAGGTTCGGTGCACCATCCGTTTGCGGCATCCGGATCAGCACCGACGCCCTTCGCACCACGGCCTCGATGTCGTCCACGAAGCCGAGCAGCTCGACGTTCGGCGGAGGCTCGGCGTCCTCCGGATCGGTGACGCCGAGGACCCGGAAGCGGACTTCGGGCAGCTCACGCGCAAGGGCGAGCACGACGTCGCCGCCATAGAAGCTCCGCCGTCCGGGCAGCCAGTAGGTGAGCACCGAGAACTCCTTGGGCAGCGGCTCGCTCGCGGCATGCATCGCCCGGGTCACGTAACGCACGACCGTTCCTTCGATACCCACTTCCGCGAGACCACGCGCCATCTCGTCGGTGACGAAGAGGTGGAGCGCTGGCCCGCGCCGTGCCAGCCAACAGCGCAGGCGGCGCAATGGACTCCGGTCGGCCAGGAAGGTCCAGGCATCGGTGCCGATCCAGTGGCGGATCAGCGGCTTGCCGAAGAGCCGGGCTGCAAGGATATACTTGACGCCGCCCGTCCCACATTGGAAGACCGCGTCTGCCCGCCAGAAATCCCGCGAGAGCAACCATCGTGCAGCGCCAGGATAGGTGTCGATCGGCACCGTCCAGGCCTCCATGCCGGCAGCGCGACACAGGGCCGCAGCGGAATCCAGATGATTGAGGGTTCCGACGACGACGATTCGCGACGGTGCACCGCTTGCAGCTCTCGGCAAGATCTCCACGGCCTGGATCCCCAGTTGGGCGCGGATGCCATAGCATCCGGCGGCCCGACCGGCCCCTCAGCCGGAGCAGGAGAACGGGAGCCCCATGCGAGCGCTGGTGACCGGCTGTCTCGGCTTCGTCGGCAGGCATCTGACGAGCCGTCTCGTCGAGCGCGGGGCCAGCGTCTACGGACTGGACCGCCGGCCGGGCAGCGCGCCGCATTGCGTGCGCATGTTCCCGGCCGATCTCGGCGACCGCGAGGCACTGCTCACCGCGCTGCGGGAGGCAGCACCGGACTTCGTCTTCCACCTGGCCGGGCTGACGGCATCCGGAGGCCCACCCGAGGCGATCCTCGAGGCGAACGCCGTCGGCACGCTGCGGCTTCTCGAGGTGCTGGCCGCGCATCCGGGCTGTGCGCGGGTGGTCGTCGCCGGCAGCAGCGCTCAGTACGGCCGGCTGCCAGAGCACTGGGCGGTCGTCACCGAGGACGCGCCCTTCCATCCGGCCGGGGTCTACGGGTGGAGCAAGGTGGCGGCGGAGGCGCTCGCACTCTCCTTCAGCGGCCGCGCGGGACTGGAGGTCGTCGCTGGCCGCGCCTTCAATCACGTCGGCCCGGGTGAACCCGATGCTTTGGTATGCTCGGCCCTCGCTCGCGGTGTGGCAGCCGTCGAGGCCGGGTCCGAGAGCGCAGTCCGGGTGGGAGATCTCACGACCGTGCGCGACTTCTGCGACGTTCGCGACATCGCGAGCGGCTACCTCGCTCTCGCCGAGCGGGGCGTGCCGGGCCGCGCCTACAACCTGTGCTCGGGCCGCGGCACGCGGGTCTCCGAAGTCCTCGAGTCCCTGCTCCGGATGACCGACCAGGAGATCGAGGTCCGGAGCGATCCGACCGCAGGGGGCGGAATCCGGAGCCAGGTAGGCTCGGCGGAGCGCGCCCTCAGGGAGACCGGCTGGAAGCCCGAGATCCCGCTGGAGCAAAGCCTGGCGGACCTCCTGAACGAGTGGCGCGAGCGCTTCCGGCATGGAGGGAGCGCACGATGACATCCTGGTCGGGCCGCAAGGTCCTGGTGACCGGCGCGGGCGGGTTCATCGGCTCGCACCTGACCGAGGAGCTGGTCCGGCGGGGAGCCGAGGTCCGCGCCCTGGCCCGCTACAACTCGCGCTCGGACGCGGGACTCCTGGCGCTCGCCCCGCGTGAGGTACGCGAGGCCATCGATCTCCGCTTCGGAGACGTGACCGATCCCTGGAGCGTCGCCCAGGCGGTTCGCGGCGTGGACACCGTCTTCCATCTCGCCGCGTTGATCGCGATCCCCTACTCGTACGCCGCCCCGGCCTCGTACGTGGCGACCAACGTGTCGGGCACCCTGAACGTGCTCGAGGCCGTGCGAGCGCACGGCGTCGCTCGCCTCGTGCACACGTCCACGAGCGAGACCTACGGGACGGCGCTCTACACGCCGATCGACGAGAAGCACCCGATGCAGGGCCAGTCTCCCTACTCCGCCTCGAAGATCGGCGCCGACCACCTCGCCGAGTCCTACTTTCGCTCCTTCGACCTCCCGGTGGCGATCATCCGCCCGTTCAACACCTACGGGCCGCGCCAGTCGGCGCGGGCCGTGATCCCGACGATCGCCGCCCAGGTGCTAGCAGGACGCGAGGAGGTCGCCCTCGGCTCCCTCGATCCGGTGCGCGACCTCAACTACGTCGCCGACACCGTCGAAGGCTTCCTGGCGGTTGCGTCTTCCGACGCCTGCCTGGGCGTCGTGACCAACGTCGGCTCCGGTCGTGGCATCACGATCGGCGACCTGGCGCGGCGGATCCTGGAGCTCGCCGGGCGCCCCCGGGTCCGTCTCCGAAGCGACAGCCAGCGCCTGCGGCCCGAGAAGTCCGAGGTCTTCGAGCTCGTCTGCGACGCCCGGAAGGCCAGCGAGCGGTGCGGCTGGAAGCCGCGCTGGAGCCTCGATGACGGTCTCAAGGAGACGCTCGCCTTCGTGCGTGAGCATCTGCACCTGTACCGCCCCGAGGCCTACACGGTATGAGGGCAGTGATCCTGGCCGGCGGCCGCGGGACGCGGCTCGCACCGTATACGGTTGCCTTTCCGAAGCCGCTGATGCCACTCGGCGACATCCCGATCCTGGAGGTGGTCGTCCGCCAGCTCCGCCACTACGGATTCCACCGCATCACCCTGGCCGTGGGCCACCTGGCCGAGCTGTTGCGTGCGTTCTTCGGCGACGGCTCGCGCTTCGGCGTGGCGATCGACTACTCGCTCGAGGAGGGCCCGCTCGGAACGGCCGGCCCGCTGCGATTGATCCCGGATCTCGAAGACGACTTCCTGGTGATGAACGGTGATCTGCTCACCGACCTCGACTACGGAGCGCTGCTTGGCGAGCACCGGAAGCAGGGCAACGCCGCCACGATCGGCACCTACGCGCGCGAGGTGAGGATCGACCTCGGAGTGATCGAGACGGCCTCCGACGGGAGGATCGTCGAGTACCGTGAGAAGCCGATCCTGCCCTACACCGTCTCGATGGGCGTCTACGCGCTCTCCCGCCGGGTGCTGACGCTGCTTCCCGAGGGCGCCTTCGACGTCCCCGACCTGCTCCGCGAGCTGATGCGGAGGGGCGAGCGAGTGATGAGCTTTCCGTTCGCGGGCCACTGGCTCGACATCGGGCGGCAGGACGACTACGCCCGTGCCCAGGAGACCTTCGAGGCCCAGCGCAGCCGCTTCCTGCCGGACGAGGCAGGGGGACCGGCAAGGACGCGCTGAAGCGCCCCTACCCCTCCTCCAGCCCACACTCCCGGATCTTCTGCAGCAGCGTCTTGTACGACACCCCGAGCAGGCCGGCGGCCTTCTTGCGGTTCCACTGGGTGCGGGCGAGGACGCGGTCGATGGCTTCGCGCTCGGCCTCGAGCGCGACGCGGTGGCCGACCTCCTTGAGCGGCACCTGGCCGGCGCTGGCGGCGAGCTCGTCGATGAGGCCGGCGAGCCGGCTCGGGCCGCGCCGGACGGGGTCGCCCGAGAGGAGCTCGTCGAGGACCGGCTCCTCGCTCTCGAGGACGACCACGCGCTTCACCAGGTTCTCGAGCTCGCGGATGTTGCCCGGGAAGCCGTAGCGGTCGAAGGCGCGCATGAGGGCGGGGCTCGGGCGGCGCAGCGGGCGGCCGTAGCGGGAGGCGAAGCGGCGCAGGAAGAGCTCGACGAGCGGCGGGATCTCGTCGCGGCGCTCGCGCAGGGGCGGGATCTCGATGTCCACGACGTCGAGCCGGTGGTAGAGGTCCTCGCGGAACTGGCCGGCGGCGACCATCTGCTCGAGCGGGCGGTGCGTGGCGCAGACGACGCGCACGTCCACCCGGATCTCGCGGTTGCCGCCGAGGCGCGCGAAGGTGGCGTCCTGGAGCACCTGGAGGAGCTTCGCCTGGAGGGCGGGGCTCATCTCGCCGATCTCGTCCAGGAAGATGGTGCCCCGGTCGGCGACCTCGAACTTGCCGGGCTTGCGCGCCACGGCGCCCGTGAACGCGCCGCGCTCGTAGCCGAAGAGCTCGCTCTCGAGGAGGTCCTCGGGGAGCGCTGCGCAGTTGACCTTCACGAAGGCGTGCTTCGTGCGCGGCGAGCCCTCGTGGAGCGCGCGCGCTACCACCTCCTTGCCAACGCCGCTCTCGCCCTGGATCAGGACCGTCACGTTGACGGGCGCCACCTGGTCCACGAGCTGGCGCACGCGCTGCATGGCAAGGCCCTGCCAGACGGCGCCGCGCGTGCTCTCGTCGAGTGCCGTGAGCAGGCGCTCGCGCTCGCACTCGAGCGCGCGGCGCTCGAGGACGCTGCGCAGCGTGGCCTCGAGCTCCTCTTCCTCGAAGGGCTTGTTCAGGTAGTCGGCCGCGCCGAGCCGCATCGCCTCGACGATCGTGCTGGCCTTGCCGACCACCGAGAGCACCACCACCGGGACGCGCGGGTCGAGGGCGCGCAGCCGGCGCAGGGTCTCGATCCCGTCGAGACCGGGCATCATGACGTCCATCAGCACCACGTCGGGCGCGGCGCCCGCCTCGAGGAGCGCGAGCGCGCGGCGGCCGTCCTCGGCGGTGTCCACCTGGTAGCCCTGGAGCTCGAGGAGGTTCGCGAGGTAGGTCCGGATCCCTTCGGCGTCGTCGACGACGAGGACGCGCGGGCCCGGGCCGCGGGGGAGCGTGCGGGCGACGCTCATCGCGCGACGGCCTCCTCGGCGAGCGCGCGGGCGGCGCGCGGCTCGGGCGCCGGCAGCGTGAAGGCGAAGCGGCTCCCCCCGCCGGCCCGGGGCTCGACGCCGATCCGCCCGCCGTGCGCCTCGACGATGCGCCGGCAGATCGCGAGGCCGAGGCCGAGACCGCCCGCCTTGCGGCCGTCGCCGGCCTGCACGTAGGGCTCGAAGATGCGCTCGCGGTCGCGCGGCGCGACGCCCGGGCCCGCGTCGAGGACGGCGATCTCGACGAAGCGCCGCCCGTCCTGCTCGACCGCGCGCGAGGTCACCTCGATGGCGCTCCCGGCGGGCGCGAAGCCGAGCGCGTTGCCGATCAGGTTCACGAGCACCTGCTCGACCCGCGGCGGGTCGCAGCGCGCGCGCGGCGCGGCGGGGTCGAGCGCGAGGCTCACGCGCAGGCCGCGCTCGTCGAGGAGCGGCGCGAGGTGGCGCACGACCCCTTCGACGAGCGGCCCGAGCGGCGCCTCGGCCACCTCGAGCGGGCCCACCGAGAGGCCCGCACGCGCGGTCTCGAGGAGATTGGCGAGGAAGGTGTTGAGGCGCTGGCAGCTCTTCTGGCTCTCCTCGAGGAAGTGGCGCTGCTTCTCGGAGAGCGGCCCGAAGCGGCCCGAGAGGAGGAGGCGGTTGTAGCCCTGGATCACGGTGCAGGGCGTCCGCAGCTCGTGGCTCACCACGGTGAGCAGCTCCTCGCGCTCGGCGGCCTCCCCGCGCAGGCGCTCGCGCAGCGCGGCCAGCTCGCGGTTGGCCTCGTGGAGCGCACGCCCCGTGCGCAGCACCTCGCTCTCGAGGTCGGCCAGGCGCCGATCCTCCGGGCGCAGCTCGGCGCCCTCCCCCTCGTACACGGCGGTGTCTCTCCTCCGCTTCGCGAAGAGCGCGTCCCCGTGGTTCGCGCCCCTGGGGCGGGCTAACCCTCTCATCGCCGCACGCGGATTCCATCTTTACTCTGGAATCCCCCGGGGAGGCCGATGCCCTTGGACCGCAAGTCCGCGCAGCACCGGATCGACTTCCTCATCGAGGAGATCCGCCGGCACGACGTCCTCTACTACGTCGAAGACCGCCCGGAGATCTCCGACGCCGCCTACGACCGCCTGCTCCGCGAGCTGCGCGCGCTCGAGGAGGCGCATCCCGGGCTCGTCCGCCCGGACTCGCCCACGCGCCGGGTGGGTGTCTCGGTCCGGGGCTCGGGTTTCCCTCCCGTCGCCCACCGCGTCCCGATGCTCAGCATCGAGAACGCCATGGACGAGGCCGGCTTCCGGGCCTTCGACGAACGCGTCCGCCGCCTGCTCGGGAGCGAGGGCCCGGTGGCCTACGCCGGCGAGCCGAAGCTCGACGGGGCGGCGGTCGAGCTCGTCTACGAGGACGGGCGGCTCGCGGTGGGCGCCACCCGCGGCGACGGCCGGGTCGGCGAGGACGTGACGGCGAACCTGCGCCACGTGCGCAGCATCCCGGAGCGGCTCGCGGGCTCGCCCCCGGCCGGGCGCGTCTCGGTGCGCGGCGAGGTCGTGCTCCCGCGCGCGGCCTTCGCCCGCTTGAACCGCCAGCGCGAGGAGCGCGGGCAGGAGCCCTTCGTGAACCCGCGCAACGCGGCCGCGGGCTCGCTGCGCCAGAAGGACGACGTGGACGTCGCGCGGCTGCGCGCGCTCGAGTTCCGCGCCTACCTGCTCGCCGAGGGCCGCCCGCCCGCCGCCGACACGCAGATGAAGGTGCTGGCGCTGCTCCGCGCCTGGGGCTTCCGCGTGAGCGCGGAGTCGGAGGCCTGCCCCGACGCGGAGGCCGCCCTCGCCTACCACGCGCGCCTGCAGGCGGCGCGCGACACGCTCCCGGTCGAGATCGACGGCACCGTCCTCAAGGTGGACCGCCTCGCGCTCCAGGCCGAGCTCGGCGAGCTGCCGCGCTCGCCGCGCTGGGCGATCGCCTTCAAGTTCCCGCCCGAGCAGGAGACCACCGTCGTCGAGGCGATCGAGGTGCAGGTGGGGCGCACGGGGGCGCTCACGCCGGTCGCGAAGCTCCGCCCGGTCTTCGTGGGCGGCGTCACGGTCTCGAACGCGAGCCTCCACAACCCGGACGAGGTCGAGCGCAAGGACGTGCGCGTGGGCGACACCGTCGTGGTGCAGCGTGCGGGCGACGTGATCCCGCAGGTGGTCGCGGTGGTGGCGGCGAAGCGCCCGCGCGGCGCCCGCCCCTGGCGCCTGCCGGCGCACTGCCCGGTGTGCCGCGCGGGGGTGGTGCGCCTCGAGGGCGAGGCCGTGGCGCGCTGCCCGAACCTCGACTGCCCGGCGCAGCTCCGGAACAACGTCCGCCACCTCGCGAGCCGCGGCGCCCTCGACATCGACGGCCTCGGCGAGAAGCTCGTGGACCAGCTCGTCGCCGCGGGCCGGGTGCGCCGCGTCTCCGACGTCTACCGGCTCGACGCCGCCACCCTCGCGGGCCTCGAGCGGATGGGCGAGCGCTCGGCCGCGAATCTCGTCGCCGCCCTCGAGCGCTCGAAGCGCACGACCCTCGCCCGCTTCCTGATCGCGCTCGGGATCCGTCACGTCGGCGAGGGCGTGGCGGAGCTCCTGGCGGCGCACGTGGCGGGCGACCTCGGCGCCCTGGCGGCGGCCTCGCGCGAGGAGCTCGAGTCGATCGAGGGCGTGGGCCCGACGATCGCCGAGAGCGTGGTCCGCTTCTTCGCCGACCCGCGGAACCACGAGGAGGTGGAGCAGCTCGTCGCGCTCGGCGTCCACTGGCCGCGCGGGACGCGCCGCCCGCGCGGCGAGGGCCCCCTCGCCGGCAAGACCTTCGTGCTGACCGGCGGGCTCGCGTCCCTGACCCGCGAGGAGGCGCGCGCCCGCATCGAGGCCGCGGGCGGGAAGGTCACGAGCTCGGTCTCGAAGAAGACCGACTACGTCGTGGCCGGCGAGGACCCGGGCTCGAAGCTGCGCCGGGCGCAGGAGCTCGGGATCGCGGTGCTCGACGAGGCGGGGCTCCGGGCGCTCCTGGAAGGCGCCTGAGGGGATTGCGGCGCTCGGGGAAGCCGGTCTCGGGCGGCTACGCGTCGTCCCCGTGCCGGTGCACGAGCGCGTAGGCCTCGCGCCGCGTGCAGCCGAGCTCCTTTGCCAGCACGCCGGCGATCTCGCGCGCTCCGAGGCCCGCCCGGCGCATGGCGGCGATCCGCGGCCCGAGCCGAGGTGCTCCGTCCGGCTCGTTCGGGGAGGCACCGTGGGCCCCGCCGCTCGCGGAGCGCCCCTCGACCCCGCCCGGAGGCGCTCCGCCGACCACGATCGTGAGCTCGCCGCGCGTACCGCCTGCGAAGCGCTCGGCGAGCGCCGGGAGCGTGGCGCGGGCCCACTCCTCGTGGAGCTTCGTGAGCTCGCGGGCGACGCAGGCGGGGCGCGGGCCCAGGGCCTCGGCGAGGGCGCGCAGGGTGGCGGCGAGCCGGTGCGGGGACTCGAAGAGGACGAGCGTCTCGGGCCGCCCGCGGAAGGGGGCGAAGCGCGCGGCGCGCTCGGCCGCGCGGCGCGGGGCGAAGCCGAGGAAGGCGAAGGGCACGGGCGGGAGGCCCGAGCCGGCGAGCGCCGCCAGCACCGCGGAGGGCCCCGGCACCGGTACGACCGGGTGGCCCGCCGCGATCGCGGCCGCGACCAGCCGCTCGCCGGGATCGGAGACGAGGGGTGTTCCGGCGTCCGAGACGAGCGCCACGTCGCGGCCCGCGGCGAGCGCCGCCAGCACCTCGGCCGTGCGCGCCGCCTCGTTGTGCGCGTGGAGCGAGCGGGGCCGGGCCGCGATGCCGTGGCGGTCGAGCAGGATGCGCGTGCGCCGCGTGTCCTCGGCGAGGACGAGCGCGGCCTCGCGCAGCACCCGCAGCGCGCGCAGGGTCACGTCCTCGAGGTTCCCGATCGGGGTCGCCACGAGGTGGAGGGTGCCGCCCGGGGTCCCGGCCATCGCGCGCACAGGATGGGCTACCGTCGGGCCCTCCCCCACCGGTCCCGCCGAGGTCCGCTCCATGCGAGCTCCGGGGCCGCCTTCCAGGCGACGAGAGGCGGGGCGACCCGCGCCCGCGCCGCACCCCTCGGCCCGGCGCGCGCTCGGGATCGAGGGCGAGGCGCGCGCCGCCGCCTGGCTCGAGGCGCGCGGCTGGCGCGTGCTCGCGCGCAACCTGCGCGCCGGAGGCGTCGAGCTCGACCTCGTCGCCGGACGCGGGGCGCTGGTCGCCTTCGTCGAGGTGAAGACCCGCGCGAGCCGGGGCGCCGGCACGCCCGCCGAGGCGGTGGACCGGCGCAAACGTGCCCGCCTCGTGCGCGGGGCGGCCGCCTGGCTCGCCGCCCACGGCCGGCCGGGGCTGCACGCCCGCTTCGACGTGATCGCCTGCGAGCGGGGCCCGGACGGCGCCTGGCGCCTCGAGCACCTCGAGGGGGCCTTCGACGCCGGGGATTCCTGAGCGCCCCGGCCTGGCCCTATGCGCAGGCCGCGGCGGCCCTCGGGGTCATCGCCGCGCTGCCAGCGCCGCCGCGAGGTCGGGATGCTCGAAGGCGGACGCCATGCGGTCGATCGCGGCTTCAGGGAGCCCCTGCTCCCTGGCGACGGCGCGCCAGCGGGAGACGGCCTGGCCGACCTGGCCCGCGATCGCGCGAGCCTCCCCCGCGGCGAGCTCGAAGGAATCGATGACGCCGAAGGCGAGATCGAGGGAGGCGGCCGTGTCCTCGAGGTCGATCGCGGTCGCGAGGATCCGCGGCTTGATGTCGACCGGGACCGGATTGAGGTCGTAGGCGGGGGCCAGGCGCCAGCCCGTGAGGCCGGCATGGAGGAACCCGTGATTGCGCAGGTGATCGTCGGTATTCGAGATCAGGATCGTGAAGACGAGGCGGCGCCAGAGCTGGTGCATGTCCTCCTTCGGTGCAGCGCCGTACCTGCGCAAGGCGTCGACGAACTCGAGGTAGCTGCGGGTCTCGAGATCGACGGCATCGAGCATGCTCAGGGCCGAGAGGAAGGGAATCCGCCCGACCCCTGCCCGGTCGAAGCGGCGAAGCAGGAGAACGAACCTGTCGCCCACCCTCTCGACGCGCCATCCGGGCACCGGGATGCCGGCAGCCTCGGCCAACGCGAGAGCGACCGCCTCCCACCGGACGGTGTCATACGGATCGTTCTCGTTCGGGAACTTCGCGATCGCGAGATGGCCGTCACGATCGATCACGGAAGCCTTGGGCCGCGTGCCGCCGAGCGACGAGCCGGGCGCCATCAGCAGCCGCAGGTCCTCATCGCTGTCGGATTCCGCGGCCACGTGATCGGCAGCCGCGAGCAGTCGCGGAAGGTCGATCAGCGGCGGGATCGGGGTGGCATCCCGGGCGGCGAGGAAGGGCCCCTTCGCATCGGCGGCGAAGCGCAGCGCTCCCTGGCGCACCTGGTCGTCGACCCTCAGCAGATAGTCGATCTCGCGCAATGTGCGCGGCGCCTCGCCTGCGCGCTCGGCGCGGCGGCGCTCGGCGCGGCGCATCAGCGCGCGCCCCCAGCGGTCGGGAGCGGAGTCGCCGATCGCACCGAAGAGGGGCTTCTCCGGGCGGGCATGGAAGGGCCCGGGGCCGAGCGTGAGCGCCGGCTCCAGAGAGAAGCGCTCCGGGCGCTCGAGCCAGCTGCGGTCGTACTCGAAGCTCGCGCTCTCCCGGCGCTTGCGGGTTCGCGCCCACAGGCGTCCCGCAAAGCAGGGCGTGCCTTCGAGATCGACGTAGACGAGGACTCCGGTCTCCATGGCGCTCCCGCTCAGCCGGGCGGGAGCGGCTTGCGCGGCAAGCGGATGCGCTTGGGCAGGCGTTCTTCCTCGAGCTCGAGCCCGACGACGTCGGCGCGTGGATCCGCGAGCTCGGCGAGACGGTCGGCCAGGCCCAGCACGAAGAGCACCAGGGCGTAGTTGCCGAGCGCAACGCCCGGGTCGCCCTTCTCCACCTTGGCGAGCGTCACCCGGCTGATCGAGGCGCGTGCGGCCATCAGCGTGGTGGGGATCCGGCGCCGGAGCCGGGCGTCCTTGATGTCCCGTCCCAGCGTGCGAAGCACCCGGCGGACCGGAATCGGAAGACGGGAGGCGAGGCGTTCCTTGGCCATGACGAAAGCTCACTAGAACAGGCGATATCGGACTTACTGACTATTATATTGAGCATTCGATCGGTGGTCGAGACGGGCCGGCGCGCCCGGGGCTCGTGGCGCAGGGTCCTCGGGGCTCGCCGCGCGGATCCGCGCGCCGGCGCTACTCGCCGGGCTCGGCGGGGGGCGCCTCGGCCGCGGTCTCGGCGGCGGCGGCAGCCTCGGCGTCGGCGGCCTCGGCGGCGGTGCCCGCCTCGGTGACCTCGGGGGCCACCAGGGCCGAGAGGTCGCGGATCTTCGAGCGCAGGCGGGCCTTCTTGCCCTGCAGGTCGCGCAGGAAGTAGAGCCGCGCGCGGCGCACGTGGCCGCGGCTCTTGATCTCCACCTTCTCGACGACGGGGGCGTGGACCGGGAAGATGCGCTCGACGCCGACGCCGTAGGAGACCTTGCGCACGGTGAAGGTCTCGGAGATGCCGTTGCCGCGCCGGCGGATGCACACCCCTTCGAACATCTGGATGCGCTCCTTCTCGCCCTCCTTCACGCGCACGTGGACGCGCAGCGTGTCGCCGGGCCGGAACGGGGGGTGGTCCTTGCGAAGCGAGGGGCCTTCGACGCCGTCGAGTCGATTCATCGCTGATCCTCTCCGCGCCCGTTCCCGAGCAGCTCGGGCCGTCGCCTTCTCGTCGTCTCTCGCGCGCGCTCGGCGCGCCAGCGGGCGATCGCCGCGTGATCGCCCGATCGAAGCACGGCCGGGACCTCGAGGCCCCGGTATTCCTGCGGCCGCGTGTAGTGCGGCCCTTCGAGCAGCCGCCCCTCGCCGGAGGCCTGGAAGGACTCGCTCCCGGCCGAGTCGGGGTTCCCCATGACTCCGGGCAGCAGCCGCGTCACCGCCTCGACGACGACCAGCGCCGGGAGCTCGCCGCCCGCCAGCACGTAGTCGCCGATCGAGACCTCCTCGTCCACCGCGAGCTCGATCACCCGCTGGTCCACCCCCTCGTAGCGCCCGCACACCAGCACCAGGTGGAGCTCGTGCGCGAGCGCCTCGGCCCGGGCCTGGCCGAAGGGCCGGCCCTGGGGCGAGAGCAGGAGGACGCGGGCGCTTCTCGTGTCTCCTTTCGGTCCTGCCAGGGCCTCGATCGCCTCGACCAGGGGCTCCGGCTTCATCACCATCCCGGGCCCGCCGCCGTAGGGTGCATCGTCCACCGTGCGGTGTCGGTCCCCGGTCCAATCGCGCAGGTCGTGGACCCGCAGGTCCACGAGCCCTCGTTCGCAGGCGGCGCCGAGCAGCGAGGTCGAGCGGAAGGGCTCGAAGAGACCCGGGAAGATCGTCACCACGTCGATGCGCACGGTCCCGGCCTTCCCACGCTCAGAGGGGGTCCAGCAAGCCCTCCGGCACCTCGATCACGATCCGCCCCCGCTCGACGTCCACCTCCCGCAGCAGGTCCGCCGCCGCCGGCAGCAGGATCTCCCGCCCGCTCTCGTCCTCGACCACGAGGACGTCGGCCGCCCCCGTCTCCCAGAGCGCCCGGACCGTGCCGAGCGCGCGCCCGTCGTGCGCCTCCACCGCGCAGCCGACGAGCTGGAACCAGTAGTGCTCTCCCTCCCGCAGGGGCTCGAGCTGCTCGGGCCGGGCTGCGACCCGCAGCCCCGCCAGGGCCTGGGCCGCCTCGCGGCTCCCGACCCCGCGCAGCCGCAGCCGCACCTCGCCGGGGCGGCCCGCCCGCGCGCTCTCGACCTCCCGCTCGGCCTCCCTCTCGCCCGGCACCGGAGCCCGGTCCGGCCCGATCAACACCAGGGAGCGTAGGTTCGTCAGGTTGGTGGGTCCGTCGCCCAGCACCGCGACCCGCAGCTCGCCCGCCGTCCCGTGCGCTCCGATCACCTCTCCCAGCTCGACGAACCCGCTCCCGGCGGCCCGCTCCACAGGTGCCGCGCGCGGCTAGTCGACGATCTCGAGCCGGCAGTCCGCGCCGGCCGCCGACGCCGCCAGCACCACGCGCATCGCCTTCGCGACCCGTCCCTGGCGCCCGATCACGCGCCCGCGGTCGTCGGGCGCCGTCTCGAGCTCGAGCAGGTCCGGCTCGGGCTCGTGCACCTTCACCGCCCCCGCATCGGAGACGATCGCCTTCGCGACGTACTCGACGAGCTCCGCTGCGCTGCCCCGCTCCGCCACGGCCGGCCCCTAGCTCGCCGGCGCCGCGGCCGGCGCCGGGCGCCGGCGCTGCTCGCGCAGCAGCGCCGCCACGGTGTCGCTCACCTGCGCGCCCTTGCGCACCCACGCCTCGACCTTCGCGGCGTCGAGGTCGATCGCCTTCGGCCGCGCGATCGGGTCGTAGGTGCCGAGGAACTCGAGCGGGCGCCCGTCGCGCCGCCTGCGCTCGTCGATCGCGACGATGCGATAGAAGGGGCGCTTCTTCGCGCCGGCACGCGAGAGCCGGATCTTCACCATCTGCTCGGGCTCCTGGAGGTCACGAGGAGAGCTGCCGCCCGAGGGCGGCTGCCCCGGGGGTGGAAGCGGTCGCGCAAGTTAGGCGAGCGCCGAAACGGAGGCAAGCTACCCGAGCCCGAGCCTCCGGCGCTCCTTGCGCTGCGAGCAGGGATCGCAGGCGTAGAGCTCCCGGTGGGGGGTCTGGAGCCGGTCGTAGTCGTGGTCGAGGGCGACGCGGCGGACCACCGCCACGGTGGAGCCACAGAAGTCGCAGTGCTGCCCGGCGGGGGCCCGCTCATCGGACGCCTCGCCGGCACCGCCCTCGACGTGGTCGTGCGTCATGGGGGCTCTCCGTACGGGCGCGGGACGCGGGGAATCTAGCCGACGCGCAGGCGCAGGTCGGTGGGCGCCGCGGGGCCGAGCTCGCGGCGCAGCGCCGCCAGGATGGCCGGCCGGTGGAGCTGGAGCTGCTGGCACCAGACGCTCGTGTCGACGGTGGCCTCGAGGACCGTCCCCTGGAGCCGCTCGGGCTGGCAGTGGCGAGCCACCTCGGGCCCCACCACGGCCTCCCAGCGCTCGGCGATGCGCAGGACCGCCGAGGCGCCCTCGAGGCCGAGGTCCTCGAGCACCGTGCCGACGACGTCGCCCACCCGGCGCGGCTCGCGCCGCCCGCGGCGCCTCACGGCGGGCCCTCGTCGAGCAGGCGGAAGCACAGGCCGGTGGGGAGCTTCGGGTGGAAGTAGGTGGACTTCTGGGGCAGCACCTCGCCGGCGGCCGTCACGCGGAACACGTCGGCCGGGCGCAGGGCGTTCAGGTAGAGCGCCACCGTGCCGCGCCCGGCGCGCACCTCGCGGGCGGCGTCGAGGGGCTGCTTCGGGAAGGCCACGGCGCCGTCGCGCACGGCGGCCTCGTCGAGGCCGAAGACGCCGGCCAGCACCTCCTCGTGGAGGACGCGCGTGCCGATCTCGGCCTCGTCCCGCCGCGGGCGCGAGAAGATCCGCACGACGCCCGAGCCGTCGTCGGCAGCGAAGGCCTGATGCCCGGCGGCGAGCGGCGCGAGCCGCTCCGCGAGGAGCGCCGGGATCCCGGCCGCGTCCGCGCAGGGCACCTGCTCCTCCTCCCAGCCGGGCAGGCGCGCGCGCCAGGCCGCGCCGTCCGGGGCGGGCGCCTCGCGCACCACGCGGTGGATCGGGAGCAGGAGGCTCCCGGGCGCGTAGGCGTCGGCGAAGTAGGCGAGCACGAAGTCGGCGGGCCCCGAGCCGCCCTGCTCCGCCTGGTAGGCGAGCGCCGTCTCGTAGCGATGGTGGCCGTCGGCGATCACGACCGCGCGCCCGGCCAGGAAGGCCTGCACGCGCGCGATCGCGGCCGCGTCCTCGATCGCGACGAGGCGGTGCTCGACGCCGGCGGGATCGTGGGCGACGGCCGCCGCCCCGGTGTCGAGCTGGGCCGTCAGGAGCCCGCTCAGGACCCGCTCGGGGTCCTCGTAGAGGAGGAAGATCGGCGAGAGGTTGGCGCGCGTCGCGCGCAGGAGCTTCAGGCGATCGGCCTTCGGGCCCGCGAGGGTGCGCTCGTGGGGGCGCACGATGCGCCGCTCGTAGGGCTCGAGGCGCAGCGCGGCGAAGAAGCCCTCGCGCTCGCGCGGCTCGCCCTGCGGGCCCGTGAAGCGCTGGCGCAGCGCGTAGAGGGCCGGCTTCGCGTCGAGGCGCAGGACGCCCTCGCGCCGCCACGCCGCGATCGCGCCGGCGACCTCGCGGTAGTCCGTCGCGGACTCGGCGCCGGGATCGCGCGTGAGCTCGAGGCGGATCGCGCCGTGCGGATCGCGCTCCCAGTAGAAGGCGCGCTCCTCGGCGTTCACGACGTCGTAGGGCGGCGCGACGACGCGGTCGAGGGCGACGCGGGCCGGGTCGTAGCGGAGCGCGCGGAAGGGACGCACGTCGGTCACGGGGCGGGGATCTCCTGCTCGAGGACGCGGGATAGCTCGGCCGCGCCGATCGCGCCGGCGCGCAGCAGGCGCGGGCGCGGCCCGCTGCAGTCCACGACGCTGCTCGGCGCGGCGGCGCCGGGATCGCGCGCGCCGTCGGCCACGCGGCCCGGTGCTGCGCCGGCGGGATCGTGCGCGGCGGCGCCGGCATCGGGGCCGGCGTCGAGACACAGGATCGCGTCGGATCCGGCGCACAGGGCGGCGGCCTCGGCGCGGGTGCGGGCGGGCGGCGCACCGTGGCGGTTCAGGCTGGTCGCGGTGAGCGGGCCGGCCCCGGCGCCCAGCCACGCCGCGGCGAGCGCGGCCGCCGCCGGGTGCGGCGAGCAGCGCAGGCCCACGGCGCCGTCGGCGCGCGCGACGCCCGGGGCGAAGCGGGAGCGCGGCGCGGGCACGACGAGCGTCAGGGGGCCCGGCCAGAACGCCGCCGCGAGCCGCTCCGCCGCGGCGGGCAGCGCGATCCCGAGCGCCGCGAGCGCCGCACGGTCGGGCACGAGCACCGCCACCGGCTGGCCCGCGTCGCGGCCCTTCCAGCGCCGCAGCCGCTCCATCGCCGCGGCCGAGCCGGCGTCGGCGCCGAGGCCCCAGACCGTCTCGGTCGGGAACGCCACGAGCCCGCCGGCGCGCAGCCGGGCGAGGGCGGCCGCGAGCGCCCCGGGCGCGGCGGCCGAAGGCGCCTCCGGCGCGGGGGCGGCGAGCGCCTCCGGCGCGGCCTCGAGCGCGGAGGCGGGCGTCCCCGGAGCGGCGGTTGCAGGTGCCCCGGGCGCGGCGGGGCGGGCCTTGGCCACGGCGGCTGCGCTCACCGCGCGAGCGCGCGCGCGGCGATGTCGCGGCGCAGGTGCATGCCCTCGAAGCGGATCCGGTCGCAGGCGGCGTAGGCGCGGCGCTGCGCCTCGGCGACGCTCGCCCCGCGCGCCGTGACCCCGAGCACGCGGCCGCCCGCCGTCACGAAGCCGCCGCCGGGCCCGCGGCGCGTTCCGGCGTGGAAGACCACGACGTCGGGGTCGCGCTCCGCCTCCTCGAGGCCCGTGATCGGCAGGCCGGTCGGGTACGCGCGCGGGTAGCCGCCCGAGGCCACGACGACGCAGACCGCGGCGTCGCGCCAGGCGGGGGCCGCCGCGCGCTCGAGGCGCCCGCGCGCCGCGCCGTCGAGCAGCGCGGCCAGGTCCGCGTCGAGCCGCAGGAGGAGCGCCTGGGTCTCGGGGTCCCCGAAGCGCACGTTGAACTCGATCGCGCGCGGGAGCCTGTCGGGACCGATCATGAGCCCGACGAAGAGCACGCCCTGGAAGGGATGGCCCTCGGCCGCCATGCCGCGCACCACCGGGTGCACCACCTCCTCGAGCACGCGCTTCTCGACCGCTTCGTCGAAGACGGGTGCGGGCGAGTAGGCGCCCATGCCGCCGGTGTTCTCGCCGCGGTCGCCGTCGAGGGCGCGCTTGTGGTCCTGCGCGGCGGCGAGCGGCACCACGTTCGTGCCGTCGGAGAGCGCGTAGTAGGAGGCCTCCTCGCCGAAGAGCCGCTCCTCGACGACCACGCGGGCGCCGGCCGCGCCGAAGCGGCGCTCGCCCATCGCCTCGACGAGCGCGCGCTCGGCGTCCTCCGGCCCGTCGCAGACCGTGACGCCCTTGCCGGCCGCGAGGCCGTCGGCCTTCACGACGCAGGGCGCGCCGAGCGCCCGCACGTGGGCGCGCGCGGCCGCGAGCTCGTCGAAGACCGCGTGGCCCGCGGTCGGGATCCCGTGGCGGCGCATGAACTCCTTCGCGAAGGCCTTGCTCGACTCGAGGCGCGCCGCGGCGGCCGAGGGCCCGAAGGTCGCGATCCCCTCCCCGCGCAGGTGGTCGGCGATGCCCGCGGCGAGCGGGTCCTCGGGGCCGACGACGACGAGGTCCACGCCCTCGCGCCGCGCGAGGGCCGTGACGGCGGCGGCGTCGGCCGCGGCGACGGACCCGAAGCAGTCGGCCTCGCGCGCCATGCCGTCGCTCCCGGGCGCGGCGAGGACGCGCGCGACGCTCGGGCTGCGCCGCAGCTTCCACGCGAGCGCGTGCTCGCGGCCGCCCGCGCCGAGCACCAGGACCCTCACGGCCCCTCCGCGCCGCTAGTGCCGGAAGTGCCGGACACCGGTCAGGATCATGGCGATGCCGAGGCGGTCGGCGGCGGCGACCACCTCGGGGTCGCGGGTGGAGCCGCCGGGCTGGACGCAGGCCGTGGCGCCGGCGGCGACGGCGGCCTCGAGGCCGTCGGGGAAGGGGAAGAAGGCGTCGCTCGCGAGGACGCTGCCCGCGAGGTCGTTGCCGACCCGGGCGGCCTTCTCGCGGGCCACGCAGACGGCGTCCACCCGCGAGGTCTGGCCGCCCCCGATCGCGACGGTGCGGTCCGCGCGCGCGAAGACCACGGCGTTGCTCTTCACGTGCTTCACGACGCGCCAGGCGAAGCCGAGCGCGCGCAGCTCCTCGTCGCTCGGCTTGCGGCGCGTCGCCACCTGCGCGGCCGCGAGGTCCTCGTGCGAGACGTCGGGCTGCTGGAGGAGGAGCCCGCCGTAGACGCGCTTCCAGTCCGGCGCGGCGCGGTCGATGCGCTCGGGCAGGAAGCGCAGCAGGCGGCGGTTCTTCTTCCTGCGCAGGAAGGCGAGCGCGTCGTCCGCGAAGGCGGGCGCCACCAGCACCTCGGTGAAGATCTCGTCCACCGCCTGCGCCAGCGCGAGGTCGAAGGGGCGGTTGCACACGACGATGCCGCCGAAGGGCGAGTCCGGGTCGGTGGCGTAGGCGGCCTGCCAGGCCGCGAGCGGGGTCGTGCCGGTGCCGACCCCGCACGGTGTATTGTGCTTGAGGATCGCGACCGCGGGGCCCTCGGCCGGGTCGAACTCGCCGGCCAGCGCCAGGGCGGCCTGCACGTCCACCACGTTGTTGTAGGAGAGCTCCTTGCCGTGCAGGACCTCGACGCAGGCGAGGAAGCTCCCGTAGAGGGCGGCGGCCTGGTGCGGGTTCTCGCCGTAGCGCAGGGTGGCCGCGCGCGGCAGGTCGATGCGCAGGCGCGGCGGAAAGGGCTCCTCCCCGGCCGCGGCGCCGAGCTCCGCCGCGTAGGCGCGCGCCAGGTAGGCCTCGATCGCGGCGTCGTAGGCGGCGGTGCGCGCGAAGGCCTTCGCCGCGAGCCGGCGGCGGGTGGCCTCGCCGAGCACGCCGCCCCCCGCCTCGAGCTCGGCGAGGAGCGCCGGGTAGTCGGCCGGGTCCGTCACGACCCCGACCCAGGCGTGGTTCTTCGCCGCCGAGCGGATCATCGAGGGCCCGCCGATGTCGATCTGCTCGACGGCGTCCTCGAGGGCGACACCGGGCTGCGACACGGTGCGCTCGAAGGGGTAGAGGTTCACGACCACGAGGTCGATCGCGCCGAGCGCCTGGGCCGCCATGTCGGCGCGGTCGCCCGGGTGCTCGCGGCGCGCCAGGATCCCGCCGTGGATGCGCGGGTGGAGCGTCTTCACGCGGCCGCCGAGCATCTCGGGCGAGCCGGTGAGGGCGGCCACCTCGACGACGGCGAGGCCGGCCTCGCGCAGCGCGCCCGCGGTGCCGCCCGAGGCGACGAGCTCGACGCCGAGGCGCGCGAGGCCGCGGGCCAGCTCCACGAGCCCCGTCTTGTCGGAGACGGAGAGCAGCGCGCGCCGGACGGCGCCCTGCGCTCCCGTTCGGGGGGACATCCGAGCCTCCTCGTGCGGCCAGACGGGCGGGGATGCGAGGGATGTACCCGGGCGCGCGCCGGACCGCCAGGGTGGCCCCGGCTCTTCCGCCCGTCGCGCGGGGCGCGCGGACCGGCGCGGCGCGGGGGCCGCCGTCGCCGCGAGCCCGTCAGGGCTCGATCGGGCCGTGCGCGCGGCCGGCGAGGAGCTGCTGCGCGGCGGGATCGGACGCGGCGCGCAGCGCCGCGGGCGGGCCCTCGGCCACGATCCGGCCCGCGTGCAGGAGCGCCGCGTGGTCGGCGATCGGGAGCGCCCAGGCGGGGTCGCGCGCGGCGACCACGACGGTGAGGGCGAGCCGGTCGCGGAGCTGGGCGACGAGGGTGCGCACGGCGTCGGCCGCGATCGGGTCGAGGCCGCTTGCCGGCTCGTCGAGGAGCAGGAGCTCGGGCCGGTGCGCCACGGCCCGCGCGAGCGCCACGCGCCGGCGCACGCCGTCGCCGAGCGCGTCCACCGCTTGGTGCTCGACGTGCTTGAGCCCGACGAGGAGGAGCGCCTCGCGCACCGCGCGCGCCACCTCCTCGCGCGGGCGGCCCTGGAGCTCGCGCAGGACGAAGCCGACGTTGCCGGCGACGTCGCGGTCCGGAAAGAGCGCCCCACCCGTCCAGACGACACCGATCCGCTGGAGCAGCGCCGGGCGCTCGGCGCGCGGCGTGTCGGCGAGCGCGCGCCCGAGCACGAGCGCGCGGCCCGCGGCCGGGCGCGCGAGGCCGAGCGCGAGGCGCAGCGCGGTGGACTTGCCGGCGCCGGCCGCGCCGAGCAGCACTGCGATCGCGCCGCGCGGCGCCGCGAAGGCGAGCCCGCGCAGGAGCTCGCGATCGCCCGCCCGCGCCGACAGGCCCTCGAGGACGAAGGGCGCGCCGCCGGGCGCGGGCGCGAGCGCGGGCGCCGCGCTCGTCACGGCGGACCGCCGCCGGCCGGCGCGCTCACCACGCGAGGGCGCCCCCGAGCGCGACGTGGAGGCCGAGCACCGCCACCACCCCGCCCGCCCCCGCGCGCGCCGCCGCGCGGCGCGCGGCGCGCGGCGCGGGCCGCGCCGGGGCGAGCCCGGCCACGCACGCGACCCCGGCCAGCGCGAGCCCGAAGAGCGCTCCGCGCAGGAGGCCGTGCACGAGGTCCGCCGTCGCGACCCCCTCCGGTGACACCCAGCGCAGCGCGCGCGGCAGCCAGTCGAGATAGGCGATCGCGAGGCCGGCGGCGTCGGCGAGGAGGACGAGGAGCGGCAGCACGAGGGCGCCGGCCAGGAGCCGCGGCGCGACCAGGTGGCGCCAGGCGCTGGCGCCCATGGCGCGCAGCGCGTCCACCTGACCGTCGAGGCGCCAGCGCGCCAGCTCGGCGGCGCGGGCGGCGGCGAGCGGCCCGCAGGCCACGAGCGCGGCCACGAGCGGCGCGCCCGCGCGCGGCCAGGGCGCGGCGGCCGCGGCCTCCGGCGAGCGCGCGCCGGCGAGCGCCGCGAAGGACGCCAGCACCGCGGCGCCGATCACCGCCGGGCCCGCCTCGAGGAGCACGCGCCGGGTCTGGCGGAGCGCGCCCGCGGCGACCCCGCCGATCACCCGGTGACGACCCGCGGCACGCGCGCGCCCACCCGGACCAGCAGCTCGTAGGGAATCGTGCCCGCCGCCTCGGCCCACTCCTCGACCCGCGCCCCGCCCGCCCCGAACACGATCGCCTCCTCCCCGACCCGCACCGGCTCGGCCCCCATCCACACCGTCACGCAGTCCATCGAGACCCGTCCGGCGAGCGGCCGCGGGATCCCGCCGATCGTGACCTCGCCGCGGCGCGCCCCGGACCAGGGCACCCCGTCCGCGTATCCGATCGGCAGGGTGGCGACCCAGCCGGAGTGGGGCGCGCGCCAGCGGTGGCCGTAGCCGACCCCGTCGCCGGCCGCGACCGCGCGCACCGCCGCGACCTCCGTGCGCAGGGTCATCACGGGGACCAGGGCGGGGTCGGCGAGATGCGGGGCGGGCGCCACGCCGTAGAGGGCGAGCCCCGGGCGCACGGCGTCGCCCTCGAGGAGCTCGTCGCCGGCCTGGCCCGCCGCGAGCAGGCCCGCCGAGTTGGCGGCGTGCACGCGGCCCGGGGCGACGCCCTGCGCGCGCGCCGCGGCGAGCGCCGCGCGGAAGGCCGCGAGCTGCGCGCGGGTGGGCCCGAGGTCCGGCTCGTCGGCGCACGCGAAGTGGGTGGAGACGCCTTCGAGCGCGAGCACGGGGCTCGCGGCGACCCGCGCGAGGAGCGCGGGAGCCTCCGCGGCCGGCACCCCGAGCCGACGCATCCCAGTGTCGATCTCGACGTGGACGCGCGCGCGCGTCCCGAGCGCGCGCGCCGCGGCCTCGAGCCACGCCGCCGGCTCGGGCCCGTGCACCACGACGACCAGGCCGAGCGCCAGCGCGGCGCGCGCCTCGGCGGGGCCGCCCACCCCGCCGAGGACGAGCAGCGGCGCGTCGATCCCGGCGCGGCGCAGGGCCGCCGCCTCCTCGACCTGCGCCACGGCGAAGGCCTCGCAGCCCTCGCGCGCGAGCCGCCGCACGACGGCCGGCGCCCCGTGGCCGTAGGCATCGGCCTTCACGACCGCGACGAACGCGCGGCCGCCGGCCCGCACGCGCAGGCGCGCGTAGTTGCCCGCCAGCGCGGCCAGGTCTACGACGGCACGGGTGCGGGCGGAGCGCATCCTGGAGGCCCTGTATAACCCACGGGAAATCCGGGGAAAATCACGAACGCGGGTTTGCCCGCACGGGCGCGCTCCACTAGCCTCGCCGGCGACCGTGCCACCGCGAGCGAGCCCCACCCCACCGTGTCCCGCCCCCCGTCGGAACCCACGCCTCGAGCTGGATCGGCCGGCCTGTCGCTCACCGTGAACGGCGAGCCCCGGGCCGTGCCCGCCGGCGCGAGCGTGCGGGTCCTCCTCGGCCTGCTCGGCCTCGAGGGCCGGCGCGTGGCGGTGGCGGTGAACCGCGAGGTGGTGCCCCGCTCCGCATACGACACCCGCTGCCTCGCGGCCGGCGATCGCGTCGAGGTCCTCGAGGCCGTGGGCGGAGGCTCACGATGACCGACGGCTACACCCTGGGCTCGAAGACCTTCCGCTCCCGGCTCATCACGGGCAGCGGCAAGTACGCCTCGCTCGAGCAGATGCGCGACGCGACGGCCGCCGCGGGCGCCGACCTGATGACCGTGGCGCTGCGCCGCGTGGACCTCGCGAGCCAGGCCGGCGGGCCGCGCTTCCTCGACTTCGTGCCCGAGGGCGTGACGATCCTGCCCAACACCGCGGGCTGCTACACGGTCGAGGACGCCGTCACGACCGCCCAGCTCGGCCGCGAGCTCCTCGGGCACGGGCTCGTGAAGCTCGAGGTGATCGGCGACGAGCGCACCCTCTTCCCCGACGTGGCGGCGACGATCGAGGCCGCGAAGCTCCTCGTGCGCGACGGCTTCGAGGTGCTCCCCTACGTGAGCGACGACCCGGTCGCCTGCCAGCGCCTCGCCGCGGCGGGCTGCGTCGCGGTGATGCCGCTCGCGGCCCCGATCGGCTCGGGGCTCGGGATCCGCAACCCGGCCAACCTGCGGATCATCCTCGAGACCGTGGAGCTGCCGGTCGTGGTGGACGCGGGCGTCGGCACCGCGAGCGACGCGGCGGTGGCGCTCGAGCTCGGCTGCACCGCGGTGCTGATGAACAGCGCGATCGCCGGCGCGAAGGACCCCGTCAAGATGGCGCGCGCGATGAAGCTCGCGGTCGAGGCGGGGCGGCTCGCCTACGACGCCGGGCGCATCCCGCGGCGCCTGTACGCCAACGCCTCGAGCCCGCTCGACGGGCTCGCGCGTTTCTGAGCGGCGGCGCGCGCGCGGCGACCCGGCCGATCCTGTGCGTGGTGGCCGGGGCCGAGGTGCCCGCGGCGGCGATCGCCGCCGCGGTGGCCGGCGGCGCCGACTGGGTGCAGCTCCGCGAGCGCGCGCTCCCGGCCGGCGCGCTCCTCGCCTGGGCCGACGAGGTGACGGTGGCCGCGCGCGCCGCTGCCGGCGCCGGCGCGCGGGCGGTGAAGATCCTCGTGAACCGGCGCGTCGACGTGGCGCTCGCGACGGAGGCGGACGGCGTGCACCTCGGGTTCGACGCGATGGCGCCCGGGCCGGCGCGCGCGCTGCTCGGCGCGGGCCGACTCGTCGGGGTGTCGGCCCACGCGCCGGGCGAGCTGGCCGGGGCCGCGGCCGAGGGCGCCGACTACGCGCACCTGGCGCCGATCTTCGCGCCCTTCTCGAAGCCGCCCGAGCGCCCGGCGCTCGGGCTCGCGGCGCTCGGCGCCGCCCGCGCGAGCGGGCTCCCGGTGCTCGCGCAGGGCGGGATCGACGCCGCGCGCGCCCGGGCTGCCGTGCACGCCGGGGCGGCCGGCGTGGCGGTGACGGGCGCCGTGCTCGGCGCCCCCGACCCGCGCGCCGCCGCCGCCGCCCTGCGCGCGGCGCTCGACGCCGCCGCGGCGGAGGCGCACGCGTGAGGCGCCTGGGCGAGGAGCAGCGGCCCGGGCCCGCGGCGCGGAGGCGCCCCTGCGCGCGCGCCCTCGCGCTCTCGCTCCTGGCCGCGGTCGCGGGCGCTGCGGCCGCGGGCTGCGACGGCGCCGGGCGGGAGCGCGCTCGAGCCACGCCCGACGCGGCGGCGATCGCCCCGGCGCCCGCGCCGGCGCCCTGGAGCGGCGCCGCCATCGCGAGCCCCGGGCCGGGCGCCGGCTCGGGCGTCGAGTCCGGCGCCGGGTCGAGCGCCGAGCCGCCGGCTGCCGAGCTGATGGCCCGGCTCCAGGAGCGGATCATCGAGATCTCGCGGCGCGTGACCCCCTCGGTGGTGCACGTCGAGGCGATCGTCAAGATGAACGACCGCCGCTCCGAGGTGACCGGCTCGGGTGTCATCGCGAGCGCCGAGGGCCACATCCTCACGAACCACCATGTGCTCGAGAAGGCCGAGAAGGTGCAGGTGGTGGTGCCGGGCCTGCCGGGCAAGCTGCCCGCGCGCGTCGTCGGGCTCGACAAGCAGACGGACGTCGCGGTGCTGCGCGTCGAGCCGCGCCCGGAGCTCGTGCCCGCGCGCTTCGGCAGCGCCGCCGACGTCCAGGTGGGCCAGTGGGTGCTGGCCGTCGGCAACCCCTACGGGCTCGACGGCACGGTGTCGCTCGGGATCGTCTCGGCCAAGGGCCGCAACCTCGGGATCCCGGACCTCATCAACGACTTCATCCAGACCGACGCGATGATCGACCGCGGCTCCTCGGGCGGCCCGCTCGTGGACCTCGACGGGCGCGTGGTCGGGATCAACTCGCGCGGCCAGGGGCGCGGGATCGGCTTCACGATCCCGATCGACACCGCGCTCGAGGTGATGCGCGAGCTCGAGGCGGGCGGCGTCGAGCGCGGCTACCTCGGGGTCAGCCTCCAGCCGCTCGACCGCGAGCTCGCCTCCTACTTCGGGATCCCGGACGCGACGGGCGTGATCGTGAACAGCGTCGCCGGGGGCTCGCCGGCGGCGGATGCGGGGCTGCGCACGGGCGACATCCTGATCCGCTTCGCCGGCCAGGACGTGGCGGCCGAGAAGGAGGAGGACCTCGGCGGCTTCCAGCGGCTCGTGGCGGGCGTGGCGCCGGGGGCGCCGGTCGAGCTCGAGGTGCTGCGCGACCGCCAGCCCCTGCGCCTGCACGCGACCCTCGCCGCCCAGCCGAAGGTCGAGCCCGAGGAGGTGGAGACGGAGGTCGGCTTCCACGTCCAGGAGATCACCGAGGCGACCTTCCGCGAGCAGCGGCTCGCCTCGCGCACGGGCGCCTACGTCTCGTTCGTCGCGAGCGGCTCGCCCGCGGCGGAGGCCGGGCTCGACGTCGGCGACGTCGTGCAGCGGATCGAGGAGCGGCCCGTCACGAACCTCGCGGAGTTTCGCGAGGCGATCGGACAAGTGGCTGCCGCACCTCGTTTCCTGGTGACGGTGGAGCGGGGCGACGAGACCCTCTTCCTGCTCGTCCGCCCGGGCGCCCCGGCGCGCGACGACGCGCTGCCCGCCGAGCCCGGCGAGGCCTCGCACACGCCCTGACCCCGGGCCCCGCCGAGCGGACCCGCCCGCGACCGGACCCGTCAGGGCCCGGGCACGGGCCTCGGCGCGGCCCCGTCCGCGGGCGTCGCGACGAGGAGCGCCGGCGCGCGCCCGAAGCGCGCCGCGAAGCCCGCGCGCAGCGCCTCGGCCACCGCCCCGGCCCGGGCTGGGTCCACGAGATGGAGCGTGCAGCCCCCGAAGCCGGCCCCGGTGAGGCGCGAGCCGAAGCAGCCCGGGGCCGCATCGGCGATCTCGCAGAGGGCGTCGAGCTCGGGGACGCTCACCTCGAAGTCGTCGCGCAGGCTCGCGTGGCCCTCGCGGAGCAGCGCGCCGGCCCGGGCGAGGTCGGAGGCCGCGAGCGCCGCGCAGAAGGCCTCGACCCGGGCGTTCTCGCCGAGCACGTGACGGGCGCGGCGCGCGTACACGGGGTCGAGTCGCGAGGCGAGCGCCGGCAGGCGCTCGGCGGGGACGTCGCGCCAGGTGCGCGCGCCCGCCGCCGCGAGGCCCCGCTCGCGCGCCTGCGCGAGCGCCCGCTCGCACTCCTCGCGCCGGCGCGCGTAGCCGCCCGCGGCGAGCCGCCGGCGCACCCCGGAGTCGGCGACGAGCAGCCGGACGCGCGCGCCGGGCAGCGGCACGAGGCGCGTCGTGAGGTCGCGGCAGTCGATGCGCAGCGCGTGGTCGCGGCGGCCGAGGGCGCTCGCCATCTGGTCCATGCGCCCGCACGGGACGCCGGCGAAGCCGGTCTCGGCGCGCCAGGCGAGCTGCGCGCGCGTGGCGGCGTCGAGCCCGAGGCCGGCCGCCGCGTCGAGGAGCGTCGCGAGCGCCACCTCGAGCGCCGCGGAGCTCGAGAGCCCGGACTCGCGCGGCAGATCGCTCGCGAGGGCGACGTCGAGCCCCGGGACCGGGAGCCCGGCCTCGCGGAAGGCAGCGGCCACGGCGGCGACGTAGCGCAGCCAGCCCTCCGGCAGCGGCTGCGCCGGGTCGATCTCGCCGCTCGCGGCGAGCGCCGCGCTGTGGACGCGCAGGCGGCCGTCGTCGCGCGGGGCGGCCACCGCGGCGACGCCCCGGTCGATCGCGCAGGGCAACACCAGGCCGGCGTTGTAGTCGGTGTGCTCGCCGATCAGGTTGACCCGGCCGGGCGCGAGGACCGCCCAGGCCGGAGCGCGCCCGAAGATCCGGCGCAGGGCGCCGGCAGCGTCGCGCACGAGGGCCTCGCTCACGCGCGCAACCTACCGGATTGCCTGCGCGGAGACCGGGGTCTACGCTGCTCCTTCCGCAGGGGATCGATCGAATAGCCCGGGCACCCGCGCCGTCAGCAGGCCACCGACATGACGCTCTCCCGCAGCCTCTCCGCGCCGGCCTCCGCCGCCGCGCTCGCGCTGGCGATCGGCCTCGTGCCGCTCCCGGCCCGCGCCGGCGACCCGTTCCTGCGTCGCACCGCCGCCGTGGAGGCGGCGCAGAAGGTGGGGCCCGCGGTCGTGAGCGTGCTCACCGAGACCGACGTCCAGCGCCGCAGCCCCTTCGAGAACTTCCGCGGCGACCCCCTCTTCGAGCGCTTCTTCCGCGACTTCTTCGACCCGGGCCAGCCGCGCACCGCCCAGAGCCTCGGCTCGGGCGTGCTGATCGACGCCGAGGGGCACGTGCTGACCAACGAGCACGTGGTGGGGCGCGCCTCCCGCATCAAGGTGAGCCTCCAGGACGGCCGCGAGCTCGACGCGACCCTGATCGGCGCCGACCCGAACAACGACCTGGCGGTGCTGGCGGTCGAGACCGACGAGAAGCTCCCCTGGGTGGCTCCCGGGAGCTCGGCCGATCTGCTGGTGGGCGAGCCCGTGATCGCGATCGGCAACCCCTTCGGCCTCTCGCAGACGGTGACGACCGGGGTGATCTCGGCCCTCGACCGCTCGCTGCGCGCCTCCGAGGACCGCGCCTTCTACGGCTTCCTCCAGACCGACGCCTCGATCAACCCCGGCAACTCGGGCGGCCCGCTGCTCAACGCCGAGGGCAGCCTGATCGGGATCAACACGGCGATCTACCAGGGCGCCGAGGGGATCGGCTTCGCGATCCCGATCGACACGGCGCGCCGGGTGGTGGACGAGCTGCTGCGCCACGGCGAGGTGGCGCCCGTCTGGCTCGGGGTGGAGCTCCAGGACCTGGATCCGCGGCTCCACGAGGTGCTCGAGCTCCCGCGCGGCACGAAGGGCGCCCTGGTGTCGGGCGTGGCCGAGGGATCGCCCGCGGCGCGCGCCGGGCTCCGGCGCGGGGACCTGATCCTGAAGGCCGCCGGCCACCCCGTCCCGACGGCGCGCGACGTCTACGGGATCGTCGAGCGCGCCACCCCGGGCGAGGAGCTCGTGCTCGAGATCCGCCGCGACGGCGCGAAGCGCGAGATCGTCGCGAGCGCCGAGCGGGTCTCCGACTCCACGGCGACCGCGCTGGCCGAGCGCCTGCTCGGGCTCGCGCTCGCGCCGGCGCCGAAGGGCGGCTTCCAGGTGAAGCGCGTGCGCCCCCAGAGCGGCGCCGCGCGCATCGGCTTCCAGCCCGGCGACCTGGTGGTCGCCATCAACGGCCGTCCGCTCGAGGACGGCGAGGCGTTCCAGCGCACGGTCCTGGACCTCCAGGGTCGTACGCGCGCGCTCGTCGTGGTCCAGCGTGGAGGCGGCCGATACCATGTGACCGTGCCGCTGTCCTGACCGGACCGGCCGATCCCGCATCCAGAAGGATCCGTGAAGATGACTGCTCGTCGCGTGCTCGTGGGCCTCGCCGCCGTGGCGGTCGTGGCCGTCGCCCTCCTGCTCTCCGGCGCGCTCGACGTCGAGCTGCGCTGGGGGGGCAACACGGCCCATGCCATCGACCTGTTCGGCAGCAAGGAGAAGGAGAAGCCCGCCGCGCCCGAGGCCGGAGCGCCCTTCTGGCACGAGTCGAAGGAGGCGAAGCCGCTCGCCGAGATCCCGGCGGCCTCCTCGTTCGCGGAGCTCGCCGAGAAGGTCTCGCCCGCGGTCGTCAACATCCGGACCCAGAAGACCGTGACCGGCCCCGGCGGCGAGCAGCGCATCCCGCCCGGACTCGAGCCCTTCTTCGGCGGCGAGAACCCCTTCGAGGAGTTCTTCGGCGGGCGCCGCGAGTTCCAGGTGCCGAGCCTCGGCTCGGGCTTCGTGATCTCGAGCGACGGCTACATCGTCACCAACAACCACGTCGTCGAGGACGTGGACGAGATCGAGGTGGCCTTTGCCGACGGCACGACCCTGCCGGCCGAGGTGGTGGGGCGCGACGCCGCCACGGACATCGCCCTCCTGCACGTGAAGAGCGACAAGCCGCTGACGGCGCTCCCGCTCGGCGACTCGAGCGCGATGCGTCCCGGCGACTGGGTGATCGCGATCGGGAACCCCTTCGGGCTCGAGCACACCGTGACGGCCGGGATCGTCTCGGCGCTGCACCGGCGCAACATCGGCGCCGGCCGCTACGACGACTTCATCCAGACCGACGCCGCCATCAACCCCGGCAACTCGGGCGGCCCGCTGATCGACCTGCGCGGCGAGGTGGTGGGCATCAACACCGCGATCAACCCGCGCGCCAACACGATCGGCTTCGCGGTGCCGATCAACATGGCCAAGGAGATCCTGCCGGCGCTGCGCACCGCGGGCTTCGTGACCCGCGGCTGGCTCGGCGTCGTGATCCAGCGCATCACGCCGGAGCTCCAGGAGGCGATGGGCCTCGAGAGCAGCGAGGGCGCGCTGGTCTCGCGCGTCGACCCGAAGGGCCCCGCCCAGGCCGCCGGCATCGAGCGCGGCGACGTGATCCTGCGCTTCGACGGCCAGCCGGTCGCCACGATGGAGGATCTGCCGCGGCTCGTGGCCGCCGCCTCGCCGGGGACGACCGCCAAGCTGGTGGTCCTGCGCGGGGGCGAGGAGAAGACCCTCGAGGTCGAGCTCGGCAAGCTCGACGAGGGCCAGCAGGTGGCAGCGGCCGAGGGCGGCTCGGGCGGGGAGAAGGGCCCGGAGGCCTTCGGCATGCGCGTCCAGCCGCTCACCCCGGAGCTCGCCGAGCAGCTCTCGGTCGACGAGTCCGAGGGGGTGGTGGTGAGCGCCGTCGAGCCGGGCAGCGCGGCCGACGAGGCCGGCCTGCGCCGCGGCGACGTGATCCTCGAGGTGGACCAGCAGCCCGTGGCCGGGATCGCCGCCTTCGAGAAGGCGACCCAGGGCCGCGACAAGGCGCTGCTGCTCGTGCGCCGCGCGGACGCCACGATCTTCGTCGCGGTGAAGAAGAAGACCGGCTAGGAGCGCGCGAGGGCCCTGCCCTCGCGCGGCTCGGCCCCGCGGGTGCGGGGTTGTCGGGGCTGGGCTCGTGCTTAGCGTTGGCGGCCTATGCAAGCCGACAAGCTCACCGTCAAGAGTCAGGAAGCCCTCTCGCAGGCCCAGTCGCTCGCCGGACAGCGCGGCCACGGGGTGATCGAGCCCGTGCACCTGCTGCGGGCGCTCGTGGACCAGGCCGAGGGCACGACGGGACCGATCCTCCAGAAGATCGGGGCGCCGCCCGAGGCGCTGCGCGCCAAGCTCGACGCGGAGCTCGGGCGCCTCCCGAAGGTCTCGGGCGCGGCGGCCCAGGCGCGCATGTCGGAGGCCTTCGGCAAGGCCCTCGACGCGGCCTTCCGCGAGGCCGAGCAGCTCCAGGACGAGTACGTCTCGACCGAGCACCTGCTGCTCGCGCTCGCGGCGAACGAGCGCGACCCGGCCGGCCGCCTGCTGCGCGAGGCGGGGGCCAGCCGCGATGCGCTCCTCGCCGCGCTCCAGTCCGTGCGCGGGGGCGCGCGCGTGACGGACCCGGATCCCGAGTCGAAGTACCAGGCGCTCGCCAAGTACGGACGCGACCTCACGGACCTCGCCCGCAGCGGGAAGCTCGACCCCGTGGTGGGCCGCGACGACGAGATCCGCCGCGTGATCCAGGTGCTCTCGCGGCGCACCAAGAACAACCCGGTCCTGATCGGCGAGCCCGGCGTCGGCAAGACCGCGATCGTCGAGGGCCTGGCCCAGCGCGTCGTGGCCGGCGACGTGCCCGAGTCGCTGCGCGAGCGGCGGGTGGTGGCGCTCGACATCGGGGCCATGATCGCCGGCAGCAAGTACCGGGGCGAGTTCGAGGACCGGCTCAAGGCCGTGCTGCGCGAGGTCGGCGAGGCGCAGGGCCAGGTGATCCTCTTCATCGACGAGCTCCACACGATCGTGGGCGCCGGCGCCGCCGAGGGCGCGGCCGACGCCGCCAACATGCTGAAGCCCGCGCTCGCGCGCGGCGAGCTGCGCTGCGTCGGCGCCACCACGCTCGACGAGTACCGCAAGCACGTCGAGAAGGACGCCGCCCTCGAGCGGCGCTTCCAGCCGGTGCTCGTGCCGGAGCCCAGCGTCGAGGACACGATCTCGATCCTGCGCGGGCTCAAGGAGCGCTACGAGGTCCACCACGGGGTGCGCATCCAGGACGCGGCGCTGGTGGCCGCGGCGACCCTCTCGCACCGCTACATCGCCGACCGCTTCCTGCCCGACAAGGCGATCGACCTCGTGGACGAGGCGGCCGCGCGCGTGCGCGTGCAGGTGGACTCGATGCCCGAGGAGCTCGACGGCATGCAGCGCGAGCTCGTGCGCCTCGAGGTCGAGCGCGAGGCGCTCAAGAAGGAGAGCGACGCGGCGAGCCGCGAGCGGCTGGCGCGCGTGGAGAAGGAGGTGGCGGAGCTGCGCGAGGGCTTCGGCGCGCAGAAGGCGCGCTGGGAGGCCGAGAAGGCCGAGGTCGGCGCGGTGCGCGACCTCAAGCAGCGCCACCAGGATCTCACGGCCGAGCTCGAGCGCGTGCAGCGCCAGGGCAACCTCGAGCGGGCGGCCACGATCCGCTACGGCGAGCTGCCGCAGGTCGAGAAGGAGCTCGCCGCGGGCCAGGAGCGCCTCGACGCGTCGCTCGTGCGCGAGGAGGTGACGGCCGAGGACATCGCCGAGCTGGTCTCGAAGTGGACCGGGATCCCCGTCGCCAAGATGATGGAGGGCGAGCAGCAGAAGCTCCTGCACATGGAGGAGCAGCTCCGGCTGCGGGTGGTCGGCCAGGACGAGGCGCTGCGCGCGGTGTCGAACGCCGTGCGCCGCGCGCGCGCCGGGCTCCAGGACCCGAACCGCCCGATCGGCTCCTTCATCTTCCTGGGCCCCACCGGCGTCGGCAAGACCGAGACCGCCCGCGCGCTCGCCGGGTTCCTGTTCGATGACGAGCACGCGATGGTGCGCATCGACATGAGCGAGTTCATGGAGAAGCACTCGGTGTCGCGCCTGATCGGCGCGCCGCCCGGCTACGTCGGCTACGAGGAGGGCGGCTACCTGACCGAGGCCGTGCGGCGGCGCCCGTACTCGGTGGTGCTCTTCGACGAGATCGAGAAGGCCCACCCGGACGTCTTCAACTCGCTGCTCCAGATCCTCGACGACGGGCGGCTCACCGACGGCCAGGGGCGCACCGTGGACTTCAAGAACACGGTCCTGATCATGACCTCCAACATTGGGAGCCAGGTCATCGTCGAGCTCGGCGAGAGCGAGCGCGAGGAGATGGTGCGGCGGGTCGAGGAGGCCCTGCGCGCGCACTTCAAGCCCGAGTTCCTGAACCGCGTCGACGAGACGATCATCTTCCGCCAGCTCGGGCGCGCCGAGATCGGGCGGATCGTCGAGATCCAGCTCGCGCGCGTGCGCAAGCTCCTCGCCGAGCGCCGCCTCGAGCTCGAGTTCACGCCCGAGGCCATGCGGCTCCTCGCCGAGAAGGGCTACGACCCCCACTACGGCGCGCGCCCGCTCAAGCGCGTGATCCAGCGCATGGTCCAGGACCCGCTCGCGCTGAAGATCCTCGAGGGCGAGTTCCCCGAAGGCTCGAAGGTGCAGGTCGACGCCCGCCTCTCGGGCGACGCGCTGGAGTTCCGCAAGGCGGCGTAGGCCTTTGGCCTACGCCGCCGCGCAGCGAGCCGCAGGCGAGCGAAGTCGATCAGGCTGGGGCGTAGGCCTTTGGCCTACGCCGCCGCGCAGCGAGCCGCAGGCGAGCGAAGTCGATCAGGCTGGGGGCGTAGGCCTTTGGCCTACGCCGCCGCGCAGCGAGCCGCAGGCGAGCGAAGTCGATCAGGCTGGGGGCGTAGGCCCTTGGCCTACGCCGCCGCGCAGCGAGCCGCAGGCGAGCGAAGTCGATCAGGACGCCCCCGCGCACCCGCGGCGAGCGCGCCCGAAGGGAAATGGTTTTCCTTCGCCGATGAACGTCCCTTCCCATTTTCGGCCCGGCCCCGGACCGATCCCTTGGATCCATTCCGGTTTTTTCCTTTCGTTGATCGGCATGAAGCTTGCTCACGAAGGCGGACAGGACTCCACTGGCCGAAGGGGAAGCCATGCTCCGCCACGTGCTCACCGCCGCCACCGCCGCCCTCCTGACGCCCGCCGTCGCGGGGGCCCTGACCTTCGCGCCGGCCATCACCTTCGACGTGGTCGGGGGGGACGCGGGGGTCCAGGTCAACAGCCTGGGAACCGGCGTCGACACCGGAGACGTCCGGACCTGGACCCTCAGCGGCCCGGTCAGCATCGAGGGGGTCAGCCTCGACAGCTGGAGCGCGCAGCTCAAGGAAGACCCCTTCGTCACCAACAACATCGTGGTGACGAACACCACCGCCTTCACGCAGACCTTCGTCGCGACGGTCCTGCTGCCGATCCCGGCCTATGCCTACGACCAGGTGATCAGCTCGTCGGTCGGGGTCACGACCACCGACAGCAACGGCAACGGCGTCCTCTCGTTCGCGAAGAACGGCGCGACGCCGATCTACCAGGGCACCGTGAACGGCGTCACGGTGCTGAGCCTGGATCCGCCGGGGCTGCCCCTCACCACCGCGGATTGCCCGGTCGCCTTCCCGGGATGCACGGCGACGAGCGCCACGGGAGTGGCCTCGCTCTTCGTGCCGGCGGGCACGGCCACGAGCATCGGCATCACCCTCACCTTCGACCTCAGCCCCGGTGACTCGGCCGGCATCACGAGCCGCTTCGAGATCGTCCCCGAGGCCGGAACCGCCGCCCTGATCGGCCTCGGCCTCCTCGGGCTCTCGACGAGGCGCCGCCGGGTCTAGAACCCATCTCATCGACCCGCTCCCGTCGGCCCCAGGCACGCGCAGGCTGGACCGGGCGCGCGAGAGCGTGGGAGCCCGCGTCCGGGTCGTCTCCGCGCTGCGGGACGAAGCGGACGTGGCCTTGCTGCGCGGTGACGTCCGGGATCCCGACGAGGGCTGGTAGCGCGCGCCGGGTGGGCGGCGGCGCTCCCGGGCGGTCGCCGGCACGCGGCGCCGCTCGCAGGAGGAAGCGCGGGCGGGCCCGCGCCCTCGCTACGGGCGGACCGGCGTCTGGTACTCGATCCCGACGCGCCCCAGGCGCAGCTTGAACTCCTTCAGCACCGAGTCCGCGAGCAGGTTCTCGAGGTCCTGCGGCGACGCGTCGGCCAGGTTCACCCCGTGCCACTCCGGGGTCGGGAGCTGGCTCGCGTCGATCCCCACGGTTCCCAGCTTCGCGCGCACGCGATCGCGCTCGGCCGCGAGGCTTCCGTCGCGGAAGCGGTCGGCGAAGGTCGCGAGCATGTAGTAGGTCATCTCCTTCTGGAGCTTCTCGACCTCGCTCTTCTTCTCGGGGTGCTCGCGGATCAGCGACCCGATGCGGTTCTCGCCGAAGCCCACGTGGCGCCGCTCGTCGGCGATCGTGCCGCTGAGGGTGCGCGCGAACTTCGGATTGCCGAGCTGCATGCCGGCGTGGAGCATCTCGAAGACCGTGAAGGCCATGCCCTCGAGCACGATGTTCTGGCCGACCACGCCCGCGACGAAGTCCCGCTTGTCCACCTTCTCGAGGAGCGTCTCGGCGAACCTGACGAGGTTCGGGTTGGCCTCGCGCCGCACCACGTCGTCGAGCTCGCCCTTCTTCACGCCGAGGTCGAAGAGCCGCTGGGAGAAGATCTCGACGTGGCGCGCCTCGTCGAGGGTCTGGGTGGCCAGGAAGGTCTTGCTGGCGTGGTCAGGCGCGCAGTTGACGAGCCCCGACGAGGCGGCGAGCGCGCAGCGCTCGCCCGCCACGAGCTGCACGGTCAGCGAGATCGCCCGCTCGCGGAGCCATTCGTCCTCGAGCACGAGCTCCGGCTCCTTCTCGCCGGGTGCGTGTCCGTACTCGGTGCCCTGCAGGTAGCCCTGCGGGCACGATTCGAGCCAGCGCTGGATCGAGTAGCCCGAGAGAAAGTCCGTCATCTCCGATCCTCCCTGCCGGAGTCCGGCCGGTCGCGGGGCGCCCGGGGAGCATAGCCGCGCGGCCCGCCCCGGCGCGATCGGCGGCGGCCGCGGGCCCCAGCGCCTAGAAGGGCTTCGCCACCGCGAGGAAGACCACGAGCGGGACCACGAACAGGATGATCGGCTCGGTGATCCGGAAGAAGAGCCAGTGCAGGTCCATGAAGCGCTCGTAGCGCGCGCGGTCGCCGGTGGCGCGGATCGCGGCCTTGTTGCCGCCGAGGTGCGAGAGGTAGATGTCGACGGCCTCCATCGGCACGAAGACGAGCACGCCGAGCGCCAGCTTCGCCGTGGCCCAGCTCGGGCGGCCGAGGTCGATGCCCCCGAGCCAGAGCAGCGCGATCGCCGTCACCACGAGCACGGGGAAGGCGACGTGCTCGAGCACGACGCCGCGGTCGAAGCGCTCCATCAACCGGTCGCGCTCGGCGCGCGCGGCCGCGTCGCCGGGGTGGCGTTGCACGCGCCGGAAGGCGGGCTTCAGGTAGTAGGCCCAGGCGACGGCCGTGCTGCCGGCCCAGATCATCGCCGCGAACACGTGGAGCGCCTTGATCCAGCCGTAGTACGGGGCGAGCAGCACGCGGAGCTCGTCGAACATGGGCCGCGATCATATGCCGGGCGAAGCCCGGGTACGAGGGCACGCGCGAGTCGGGCGACCCTGGAGGCCCGTTCACGGCAGCCAGCAGTTGCCGAGGGCCGGAAGGCCGGCGAAGCGGCTCGCGAGGAAGGCGAGAGCGAGCGGCTGGCCCTCGACCATCCCGAGCACGTGCTCGGCGACCACGAGCGGCGTCCACGTCACGTTGGCGCCCTGGTCGCACCAGTCCCGCCGCAGGTCGGCGGCCTGGCCGAAGGGAACCATCTCGTCGAGCACGGCGTGGAACTGGAAGACGGGCACGGCCGGCGCGCTCGAGCCGAGGCGGTTCTCGTCGAGCCGCGCCTGCCAGGCGGGCGCCGCGAGGGGATCCGTGTGGGTGAAGTCGCTGCGGCTCGCAAAGAGGGTGGAGAAGAGGTCGCCGACGCCGTCGAAGGATGCCAGGCAGGTGTTGCTGGCCTCCGCCACGAGCGCCTCGCCGTCCGCGTCGAGATAGTCCTCGAGGTCGAGCTCGGGGTAGGCGGCGTCGAGGCCGAGCGCCGCGAGCAGCTCGAGCGCGACGAAGGGGCCGCCGTCGACGAACTCGGCGGTGGCGAGGAGATCGCCCGGGACGCCGCCGGCCACGACGGCCTTCAGGTTCAGCTCGGGCGCGTAGCCCGGCGCCAGCTCGCCCGCCCAGCCGGCCGCGCCTCCGCCCTGCGAGTAGCCCATCAGCGCGACGGGGGTCGAGGCGCCGAGCCCCGAGCCCGCGAGGCGCTGCGCGGCGCGCGCCATGTCGAGCACCGCGCGGCCCTCGGACTGCCCGACCACGTAGGTGTGCATGCCCGGCGTGCCGAGCCCCTCGTAGTCGCTGATCGCCACCGCCCAGCCGCGGTCGAGGAGGGCCTGGATGAAGAGCCCCTCGTAGTCCGTGCCGGTCGAGAGCGTCTTCGACGGCGCGCAGGCATCCCCGACGCCGCGCGTGCCGACCGCGTAGCTGATGAGCGGCCGCTGGCCCGGGCCGGACCAGGGCGCCGTCGGCACGAGGACGGTGCCCGAGACCGCGTTCGCCTCGCCGAGCGCCGATTCGGAGAGGTAGAGCACCTGCCGGGACCAGACGCCGGGGACGGGGGTGCCCGCGACCGGATCGAGGGTATAGACGCTGGCGCGGCTGCGGATCACGTCGCCGGGCTGTCCCGCCGGAAGGGGAGCGGGCGGGGTGTAGAACGAGTTGTTCCCCGACTGCGGGCAGGCGCAGAAGAGCAGGATCGCGAGGGGGAGGTGGACGCGCAGGCGCATGAGGTCTCTCCGCGCAGGCTCCGGGGAGCTGCTTTCGGGCCACCTTGCAGGAATTTTCCGACAGGTGTCAAGAAGAATCTCGCCGGGGGGCGCCCGGGGCACGGCTGGGTGAGCATGGGCGGATGAGGCCGTTGGGATCACGACCGCGCGGCCGCCCGCGGGCCGAGCCCTCGGAGGTCCAGCGCCGCCGCATCCTCGACGCGGCGCGCGCGGGGTTCGCCGAGGTGGGCTACGACGCCGCGACCGTGGCCGACATCGCCGTGCGCGCGCGGGTGGCGCGGCCGGTCGTCTACGAGACCGTCGGCGACAAGGCGGCCCTCCTCGCGGCCGTGGCCGACGAGCTCGCGGCGGAGCTCGTGAGCGCGATCGACCAGCGCTTCGGTGCCGGCTCCGCGGCGCCCGAGCGCACGCTCGTCGATCTCGTCCACGAGGACGTCGCGTGGTTCATGGACCGGGTCCGCTCCGATCCGGCGCTGGTGGCCCTGTTCCGCACCGCGGGCCGCTTCGGCCGCCGCGCCAACGCGCCGGCCGACCGCGCCCGCCGCCGCATCGAGGATCGCCTCACCGAGCTCCACCATGCGCGCGCGCGGGCGCTCGGGATCGAGGCCGGCGAGGGCGCCCGGCTCCTCGCGGTCGTGCTGCTCGCGCTCATGGAGGCCGCCGCCTTCCGCGCGGCCGACGAGCCCGCCTGGCCCGCCGCCGAGGCCGCGAACGTCGTCGCCGAGTTCGTCACCGGAGGCTATCTGCGCGTCACCGGTGAGGGGCGCGGCGCCCTCCAGGCCTTCGCGCGCCGGGCCGGCACGGGGCGGGGCGGCGGGAGCCGCGCGGGCGAGGGGTGAGCGGGCTCGGGGGACCACGCCCCCGCGAGCCGCGCGCTCCGATCCCCCCGCCTGCGCTCAGCGCGGCGGCGGGCCGAGGCCGGCGGCGTCGCGGGCGGCGTCGAGCACGGGCCGCGCGAGCGCGCGGGCGCGGCGGGCACCGTCGGCGAGGACCTCCTCGACGGCGCCGGGCTTCGCGGCCCACGCGGCGCGCCGCTCGCGGTAGGGGGCGAAGTGCGCGAGCAGGCGCGCGAGCAGGTCCTTCTTGACCTCGCCGTAGCCGAGGCCCCCGGCCTTCGCGCGCGCGAAGAGCTCGTCGCGCTCGGGCGCGCCCGCGAAGAGCGACCAGAGCTGGAAGAGCGCCGTGGCGGTGTCCTTCGGCGCCTCGACCGGCGTCGAGTCGGTGACGATCGCCATCACCGCCTTCTTCAGCTCCTTCTCGGGCGCGAACATCCGGATCGTGTTGCCGTAGGATTTGCTCATC
This sequence comes from Deltaproteobacteria bacterium, assembly GCA_035063765.1. Lineage (NCBI taxonomy): Bacteria > Pseudomonadati > Myxococcota > Myxococcia > Deltaproteobacteria bacterium. The sequence goes on along the minus strand of JAPSFT010000019.1, from coordinate 1,858 downwards.
TTGCGCCCGTCGACGCCCGGCACCACCGCCACCTCCTCGAGGATGTGCGGCTCCGGAAGCTTGAAGACCTCGCGCCCGTAGGCGTGGTTGAAGGCGCCCGCGATGTCGCGGGTCATCTCGAGGTGCTGCTTCTGGTCCTGTCCGACCGGGACGAGGTCGGGGTTGTAGATCAGGATGTCGGCCGCCATCAGGACCGGGTAGGCGAAGAGGCCGTGGTTCACGGTGAGGCCCGCCGCGATCTTGTCCTTGTAGGAGTGGGCGCGCTCGAGCAGGCCCATCGGCGTCACCGTCGTGAGGATCCAGGCCAGCTCGGTGACCTCGGGCAGGTCCGACTGGCGGTAGAGGATCGCGCGCGCCGGGTCGAGGCCGATCGCGAGGTAGTCGAGGGTCAGCTCGCGGGTGTAGCGGCGCCGCTCGTCCGCGTCGCGGATCGAGGTCATCGAGTGGTAGTCGGCGAGGAAGTAGATCGCCTCGCCGCGGCCCTGGAGCGCCACGTGCTGGCGCATGGCGCCGAAGTAGTTGCCGAGGTGCGGCTCGCCCGAGGGCTGGATGCCGGAGAGGATGCGCATCAGTCGCCGACCGGTGTCAGCCAGTGCTCGAAGGCGGGATCGAGGCCGGCGAAGATGCGCTCGAGCCGCGCCTGGAGGCGCTTCGACACGGGGCCCGGCGCGCCGCCCGGCACCGGCCGGCCGTCCACCGACGCCACCGGCCAGACGCCCACCGACGACGAGGCCAGGAACACCTCGGGCGCCTCGTAGAGCACCTCGGGAGCCAGCGACTCCTCGTGCACGGCCAGGCCCTCGTGCTTCGCGAGCTCGATGACACTCATCCGGGTCACACCGGCCAGCACCGCGTCGAGGGTCGGCGTGCGCAGGGCGCCCGCGCCGTCCACCAGGAAGACGTTCGCGGTCGGCGCCTCGGCGAGGAGCCCGTGCTCGTCGAGCAGCACCACCTCGTCGTAGCCCTCCCGGCGCGCCGCCCACTTGGCCATCATCGGGCCCAGGTAGTTGGCGCTGGCCTTCGCGTGGGTGGGCAGGTGCGCCTCGACCCGGCGGCGCACGCGCTCGATCTTCAGCGCGAGGGTCGGCGTCATCGGGCGCGGCGCGGCCTTGCGCAGCACGATGTCCCGGGCGCCGTGGTAGACCGCGATCGCCACCGACACGTGCTCGTCCATCGGCACCACGTCCACCTCGACCGAGGGCAGGTAGGCGCAGATCTTGAACGCGTTGGCGCCCGGGTTCGCGCGGGCCGCCGCGAGCGAGGCCGCGCGCAGCTCCTCGACCCCGTAGGCGAGCGGCAGCCCCACGATCGCGACCGAGCGCAGGAAGCGCTCGAGGTGCTCGTCGAGCCGGAAGATCGCCGCCCCGCGCGCCGTCGCGTGGACGCTCGTGTAGTCGAAGACCAGCGAGCCGCGCTGGAGGCTGTGGGAGAGCACGTGGACGCTCGCCTCGCCCCAGGGCACGAGGCGGCCGTCGATCCAAATCCGTCGATCGGGCTGCGGCATGGGACCGGGAAGGTAACGGCTCGCCGAGCCCGGCCACCGGCACGCCCGGCTCGTGCTCCCGGCGCGCCCGCACCCACCGCCCGGCCGCATCGCGCCCACGCCCGCCTCTCACGCCCGCGTCGCACCCGCGTCACCCCGCGTCGCGCCCGGCGCCGCGCCGGCTCCCGCCGCTCCGCTCCCCGCACGTGCCCCCGGAAGCCCGCGCCGCCGATGGCGGCCCCTGGGGCACCCGGCTACCTTGCCGCCCTCCCCGCCCCGCCGCCCCCGCGGCGACCTCAGCCGACGTAGCTCAGCTGGTAGAGCAGCTGATTCGTAATCAGCAGGTCACCGGTTCGAATCCGGTCGTCGGCTCCA